>NZ_BAABAU010000012.1 GCF_039537585.1 Frondihabitans peucedani | reverse complement strand
GTCGGTGTTCACGCATCCTGCGTCTTCGGCGACGTCGTTGCTGAAGCGGTTCGTGAGGCGCGTGCCCGAGCCGCGGTCGCTGAGCTGCCACTCCTGGCAGGCCGTGCCCGCATCGTCGCCGAGGCCGATGTTCGCCCCCTCGTACCCGCATTCTGCGTTCTCCACGACCGTGTCGGCGGCGCGCGGCGAGATGGTGACGTACGCGTCTCCGTGGCCCACGGAGCGGCTGGGGTTGAGCGGCGGACTCACCCGGGGCCAGCCGCCGGAGCTCCAGGTGAGCGTGCGGATGCTGAGCTTCGGGACGGCGCCGTCGGTCGCGTCGTAGTAGTGGTTGACGACGAGGTCGGGCTGCGCGCCGGAGCCCAGCAGGATGTCCGCTCCCCCGGCTCCGACGAACTCGTTGTAGCCGCGCATCACCTCCGTGCCGCCCGTGCCGTTCAGCATCGGCGCCCCCGACGCGTCGACGTACGGTCCCGTGATGCTCGACGCCCTGCCGACGACGGTGCGGTAGTCGCTGTCGATGCCGCGGCAGCAGTAGTCGAAGGAGAGGAACAGGTAGTAGGAGCCGTTCCGGTAGACGATGGTCGAGTTCTCCTCCGCGTCGGGAGCGGCCCGCTCGGCGAGGTGGACGGCGACGTCGCCGGCCGGGACCCTGCCGGTGGCTCCGTCGATGCGGTGCAGCCAGATGCCCGAGAAGAAGGAGCCGAACGAGAGCCAGGTCTGGCCGGAGCGGTCGACCGTGATGCTGGGGTCGATCGCGTTGAAGCTGGTGCCGCCGGGCTGCTGGTAGTCGGTGGACTTCACGACCTGACCCCGGTCGTGCCAGCCGAAGTCGCGACTCCGCGGGTCGAGCGTCTTCGTCGTGGCCAAACCGATCACGGAGGTGTTCTTCCCGAAGATGCTGGCGGCGTAGTACAGCCGCCACTCGCCGTGCGAGTAGCTGAGGTCGGGCGCCCAGAGGTCCTTCGGGGCCGAGGCCGCGTCGACGCCGAGCGCCGGGGCGATCCAGGAGGGCAGGATCGTGAACACGGGAGCGAGGTCCTCCCAGTGGACGAGGTCGCGCGAGCGCTTGAGCGGGAGGAACGTGTCGGCCTTCCCGGCGTCGCCGGTGATGGCGAGGTAGTACCAGCCGCCCTCCTTCACCATGGTGGGGTCGTGAGCCACGGGGTCGTCGGCGCGGTGGCCGGACGCGACGGCGACGGACGACGCGACGGCGACGGACGACGCGGCCGAGGCGGCGGCCCCGACCGGAGCGGCAGCGGCAGTCGCCGCCACCGGCAGGGACGTGGCCCCGAGGGCGAGCGCTCCGATCAGGACGCCGAGGACGCGCACCCTGCGAGAGAGTCTGGTGATCATTCGAAACCTCCCCGAGCGCGGCTCGACGGTGAGATCGCGCTCCGCCGCTGCGGTCCCGCCCGAGCGACAGTGCGACGCTACAACGATGTAATGGATCTGAGAAGCCCCTGCTCGGAAGTCGTCGCGACGTACCGCCGACACTCCCCCGCTCTCGTCGAAAGTTCGGCACTATGACCAGCATGAGCAACGGCATCACGACGACCACGCCCGTCCCCGGCTCGGACCGCCCACGACCGGCGGCGAGCCTGCAGGCAGGCGACCACCCGCGACCCCAGCTCCTCCGCCCCGGCTGGCACGACCTGTCGGGCGAGTGGGACTTCCGGTACGACGACTCCGACGAGGGGCTCGACGCCGGCTGGGCGGCCGGCCTCGACACCGGGATGCGCATCGTGGTGCCGTTCCCGCCCGAGTCCCCCGCGTCCGGGATCGGCGACCCGGGTTTCCACCCGGTCGTCTGGTACCAGCGGTCGGTCTTCCGCGACGACCTCGTCGACGCCGGTCTCGGTGAGGGCTCCCCGCGCATCCTGCTGCACTTCGGCGCCGTCGACTACCGCGCCAGCGTCTGGATCGACGGCCACCTAATCGGCCACCACGAGGGCGGACAGACACCGTTCGTCTTCGACGTGACCACCGCCGTGTCGGGGGAGGGGCCGCACGTCGTCGTGGTCCGGGCCGAGGACGATCCTGCCGACGTCGCCCAGCCCCGCGGGAAGCAGGACTGGCACCTCGACCAGCACAAGATCTGGTACCACCGCACCACCGGGATCTGGCAGCCGGTCTGGCTCGAGGCCGTCCCGACGCTGTCGGTGGAGAGCCTGCGCTGGACGCCGTCGGTTACCCGGGGCACGGTCGAGGCGGGCGTGATCCTGCGCGGGCATGTCGGCGCGGACACCGTGCTCAGCGTCTCCCTCCGGATCGGTGAGCGCGAGCTCGGCAGCGTGCGGGTGCCGGTGACCTCCGGCCGGCCGACCGCGACCGTGGCCCTGCCCCACCAGCTCAACGGCCAGGCCTACGAGGACCTCCTCTGGAGCCCCGAGAACCCGACGCTGCTCGACGCGACCGTCGAGCTCGAGCAGGGAGGCGTCGTCGTCGACTCGGTCGAGTCGTACCTCGGCCTCCGCTCGGTCGAGGCGGCCCGCGGCGCGTTCCTGCTGAACGACCGCCCGTACTACGTGCGCTCGGTCCTGAACCAGGGCTACTGGCCGGAGTCGCACCTCGCGGCCCCCAGCGTCCAGGCGCTCCGAGACGAGGTCGAACTGATCAAGCGCCTCGGCTTCAACGCCACCCGGGTGCACCAGAAGGTGGAGGACCCGCGCTTCCTGTACTGGGCCGACCGGCTCGGCCTGCTCGTCTGGGGCGAGGTCGCCGGCGCCTACGAGTTCTCGCCCACCGCGGTGTCGCGGCTCGCGAAGGAGTGGGTGGACGTCGTCGAGCGGGACGTCTCGCACCCCTCGATCATGACCTGGGTGCCCGTGAACGAGAGCTGGGGCGTCCAGCACATCGCGCACGATCCTGCTCAGCAGGCGTTCTCGCGCGCGCTCGTCGAGCTCACCCGCGCCCTCGATCCCGACCGCCCCGTGATCTCGAACGACGGCTGGGAGCACCAGGACAGCGACATCCTGTCGATCCACGACTACGAGCCGAGCGGGGAGGTGCTCCGGCAGCGCTACCGCGACGAGACCGTGCGGGGAGCGCTCCTCGAGGGCTTCGGGCCGGCCGGGCGACGGATCCTGCTCGACGGGGTCGCCGACGCCGGCCAGCCCGTCATGCTGACGGAGTTCGGGGGAGTGAAGTTCTCGGTGACCCCCGCCGACGACGACGGCTGGGGCTACTCGCAGGCCGCCGACGCCGACGACTTCGACGCGCGCCTCGCCGACATCATGCGGGCCGTCCACGACAGCAGGATGCTCGTCGGCTACTGCTACACGCAGCTGACCGACACGGGGCTCGAGGTGAACGGGCTGGTCGGCGCCGATCGCGTGCCGAAGCTGCCGGCCGAACGGATCGCCGAGCTCATGCGGGGGGAGCGGTAGCCCGCTTCGGCGGCCTCCTCGCGAGGGCGGCCTGGGCCTCGGCGATCAGCTGGTCGTAGGTCGGGCCCGCCTTCTCCCAGTCGACGGTCATGTAGGGCTCGGCGGGTCGTCGCGATCCTGCTCCTTCGGGGGTCTTCGAGCCGGGCGGGGCGTAGCGCTCGATCGACGCCGGAGCCACGAAGGCGGCGCGCTCGTAGGAGCTGTCGGGGTCGGGGCCGGCGGTCGTCCGGGGCGGGTCGGTCGGCGCACTCCCGGCGGGCGCGTCGTCGGCTTCGGGGGCCCTCATGCGGGGGGTTCGGTGCCGTCGGCCTCCGCGACGGGCCTCAGCCGCAAAGCGACGCGGGGCGGCCGGGCCGGCCAGCCGCCCAGCGACGCGGGGCGGGCTGTCAGACGCGCGTCGCCACGAGGTCCCGGTCGCTCCCGTGCAGCCGGATCGAGACGGTGCGGATGCTCGCGAGGTCGATCTCGGTGGACGCGGAGAGCCCGGCGGCGCGATCCTGCGTCAGTGCCCAGGTGGCGACGGTCGAGGTCCGCCCGTCGTCGTCGGTGACCACGAGGTCGTAGCGGGCTGCCGGCCCTCTGCTCCAGAGGCCGGAGCCGTACGAGCAGTTCCAGTCGAAGCGCGTGCCCCAGGGCTTCCCGGTGATCCGGAGGTCGGCTGCGAGGCGGGTCTCGCCGCCGACCGGCGACATCGCCGTGGCCGCGGTCGTCCGGCCCGTGTCGCCGGCGAAGGGGGAGAGGCGGGAGCCGCCGAGAGCGACGCCTCCGACGAGGGCGACCACCGCGGCTGCGGCGGCGAGCGCCGTGACGAGCCCGCGGCGGCGCCTGCGACGACGGGTGGCCAGGTGGGCGAGGCGCCGGAGGTCGGCGCCCTGCTGCTCCGCGTCGGCGCGAGGGGCGTCGACCTCGTCGGCGCGGACCGTGAGCGCGTCCTCGGTCGAGAGCCGGGCGAGGATCCCGGGCATGCCGGCCAGTTCGGCGACGCTCTCCCGGCACGCGGGGCAGCCGGCCAGGTGCCTCTCGTACTCGAGGCGCTCGTCCGCGGGCAGCGCGCCGAGGACATACGAGGCGTCCCAGTCGCGGTACCGGTCGTCGAGGCGCTCGTCGCGCCGGTCGTCACGCCGGTCGTCGCGCCGGTCGTCACGGGACCCGGGGGTGTCGTTCATCGGGTGACCCCTCTCTCTTGCAGTGCGAGTCGGAGGGCGCGCAGGCCGTAGTGGAGCCGCGACTTCACGGTCCCTTCGGGGATGGCGTGCCGCCGGGCGATCTCGGGGACGGTGTGGCCGAGCCAGTAGGCGTCGACCACCACGACGCGGTGGTCGGCCGACAGGGTGGCGAGGGCGTCGGCCACCAGGATGCTGTCGAGCACCGCGTCGCTCCGGTCGGCGACGGCGGCCTCGGTGGTCGTCTCGCCGTCGACCTCGCGCCGCTTGCGGGCGCTGCGGGCGTCGTCGACGACCAGGTTGCGGGCGACCGTGAAGAGCCAGGCGCGGGCGCCGTCGTCGTCGCGCTCGAGCACGGCCGGGCGCTGCCAGGCGCGCACCATCGTCTCCTGCACGACGTCCTCGGCGAGGTCGCCGTCGCGGGTCAGGTGCTGCACGTAGCGGCGGAGAGCAGGACCGTGACGCCGCTCGAGGGCGGTCAGGATCTTGTCGTCCGCCGGCCGGGTCACGACCCCTTCTTGAGCGAGAGCGAGACCTCGACGGCCCCGTGGTCGTCGACGGTCACGAAGCCGAGCGAGGGCGCCGACACCCCGAAGTCCGCGAAGGCGATGGGGATCGAGCCCACGACCTGGAGGTCGTCGCCGTCGACGCCGACCTGCGCCTCGAAGGTCTCGGCGCGGGTGACCCCGTGCAGGGTGAGCCTGCCGGGCACCGCGACCGTGGTCGAGCTGCCGGCGAGCGCGGCGCTCAGGTCGACCGGCTTGGTGACGACGAACGTGGCCTCGGGGAACTTCTGGGTCTGCAGCGCGGTGCCGCGGAAGTAGGCGTCTCGGGCCGACTCCGGGGTGGAGATGTCGCCGACCTGCACGGTCACCGTGCCCGACGAGAGCCGGCCGGCGTCGAGGGCGACGTCGGCGGACACCTTCTTCGTCCGGCCCACCACGTTCACATTCTGGCCCTGCAGGACCTCGTGCACGCGGTAGCCGGCGAACGACGACCCGGTGGCGGCCCACGATCCGGTCGACTCGGCGGAGGTGAGCCGCCCGGTGCCCGCACTGCCGCCCGAGCCGCTGCCAGCCGTGCTGCCGCTCCGGGCACCCGAGCTGAGGGTGGGCGCAGCGGCCGCGGAGCCGTTGACCTGCTGGGCGTAGAGGCGCGGGCCGACGATCACGCCGACGCCGATCACCACCACGGCGACGGCGCTGCCGATGAGGAGCCCCCGGGTGAGGCGGCGGGGACGGCGTTCGCGATTCTCAGTCATACCCAGGACACGAGGCGGCGGGCCGGATGGTTCAGATCCGGTCGAGCAGATGTCGCCGGTACCACTCCGTGTCGGCAGCGTCGAGCGAGAAGCCCCGCGGTGCAGGCAGGCCGAGGTCGCGCCACAGGCTCGCCGACTCGAACCAGTTGTCGACCAGGATCAGCGAGCGCTGATGCGGCGTGAGGCCTGCTGCGCCGTGGCGGCCCTCGCGCCCCGCCCCGGCGTCCGACGTCACCCGGTCGAGCCCGAGCACCCACCGGAGCGTCGCGACGACGGCGGACATCCGGTCCGGATCGGGGGCGTTGGCGTTGCGGACGGTCCCCGCCAGGCCCGGCGGCCACGGCTCGGCCGCCCCGACGACGGCGCGGGCGAGGTCCCGGACGTGGATCGTCGAGACGAGGGCCGACGAGCGGCCTGCCTCGTCGCCTGCCGCGATCAGCCGCGCGAGACCCGGGACGACCCACCGGTCGCCGGCTCCGTAGACGAGGTTCGGGCGGAGGACGACCCCGCCCGCGCCGAGCACGATGCTCTCCGCCTCGGCCCGGGTCCGGCTCGCCGCCGACTGCGGCGCGAGGCCGTCGGTGCGCGCGGCCGCATCGCGGTGCGGGCCCGGCCCGACCACGGACGCGGTGCTCACGGAGACGAGCCGCGGCACCCCGGCGTGCAGGGCCGCGGTCACGGCCGACCGGACGCCGTCCGCGTTGGTGCGCCGAGCCTCCTGCTCGTCGGTCCCGACATACGCCGCCGACAGGACGACCGCGTCGGCACCCGCGAAGACGTCCCGGAGCGTCGCCGTGTCGGAGAGGTCGACCGGGCGGGAGACGGGCGGCCGGTCGGGGGCGCTCCGCGACACCCCGACGACGTCGAGCCCGCCGAGACGGGCCGCCTCGACGACCCGGCTGCCGATGAACCCGGTCGATCCGACGACGACCAGCCGGGTCACTCGCAGAGTCCGTCCTGCGCGAGGGTGTCGGGGGAGGCCGAGACCGTCTGGGTAAAGTGGGCCCTATCTGTCGAGGTCCGGCGGCGACGACCCCCCGCGCCGCCGAGGCCCACACGCCCGGATCCTTCCCAGGGTGCCGCCCGTGACGAGACAAGCGAGAAAGGCGACCTGTGCCTCAGCAGGAACGAGCCCACGCGACCCGCGCGTCGATCATCGTCGGCGCCGCAGCCGTCTTCAACGTGAAGGGGTTCGTCAGCGCCTCGCTCGACCTCATCGCCGACGAGGCGGGGGTGACCCGGGGAGCCCTGTACTTCCACTTCCGGTCGAAGGACGACCTCGCCAACGCGGTGATCGCCGAGCAGCACCGGATCTCCCGGCAGTACGCCGAGCAGGCGCTGTCGGCCGCCGGCTCCGCGTTCGAGGGCATGATCCGGATGTGCGACGGCCTGGCCCACCAGCTCGTCTCCGAGGTCGTCGTCAGCGCGGGCATCCGCCTCACGACCGACGGCTCCGCGTCGATCCTGTCGGCCACCGACCCGTACGAGGACTGGATGCGGACGTTCGAGAACCTCACGAGCATGGCGAGAGACGAGGGCGACTTCCTCGAGACCGTCGATCCCGAGCGCGTCGCGAAGTTCATCATCCCCGCCTACACGGGCGTGCAGCTGGTCTCCGACACCCTGCACGGCAGGGCCGACCTGTTCGAGCGGGTCCGCGACATGTGGGAGCTGCTGATCCCGGGGCTCGTCCGGCCCGACAGGATCGACGCGAACCGCCGGCACCTGGAGCTCATCAAGCGCTGACCCGGTCACGTCACGACGAACGACCCGTGAGCGAGGACGACGCCCTCGCGCACGATCTCTGCGGTGGCCGGCAGCGCCGGCGAGTCGCCGAGGCCCGTGACCCGGATCTCGGGGTCGTCGGAGAGCTCGATCATCCGGTCGAACGAGAGATCGAGGGTCGCGAAGTCGACAGCAGGATCGCCGAGCACGGCGCGGGCCGTCTGCCGCAGGCCCTCGACGACGAGCATCCCGGGGACGTGATCGAGATCGTGGTCGAAGAAGGCCGGGCTCAGCGGATCGACGAGCAGCGCGAACCCGGCCGGGGGAGCGGACCGGCCGATCACGACCAGTCCCGAGTGCGCCACGCCCGCGACCGCCGGGGAGACGGCCTCGACCGGGTGCCGCCGGATCGGCGGGCCGTCGTCCTGCGCGATCCCGGCCCGCACGCGGCGGTACGCCTCGGGGGTGACGACCCTCGCGAAGCCCTCGCCGCTCGCGATCTCCCGACCGTCCTGCGTGATCCGGAGATGCGACACGAACGCCGTCGGGCCCGAGGCGCCCCGCCGCACGTCGGTGAAGAGCACCTCCACGACGAGGTCGGAGCCGGCGAGCGCCGACGGCGGGGGCAGGATCACGCGGGTGCGGAGCCTGGACATCAGGAACTGGTTGCCCAGGGGGACGTCGTAGAGCGTGTGGGCGATGTAGGTCGTGACCTGCCGCACGGTCTCGGCGACGAGGGCGGAGTCGACCCGGCCCGAGCGGCCGAGGAGCACGTGGTTCCGGGGCCACTGCACCGCGCTCTCGAAGCGGTCGCCGCCGAGGGGCCTCGCGTCGGTCACGAGCACGTCGCTCAGCTGCCGTCGATGCACCAGCCGACCCGACACGAGCCGCTCGAACGACAGGGGTGCCGCCACAGACTGTTCTCGAAGCATGTTCGCCACTCCGTCTCCCCGCGCCCAGCGCGCTGAGGCTCATCTGACCGCAAACAGGCTCACCTCCTTGTTTTGACACGCCGAAGGATTGCTCCATGTCTGGGCCTGGATTCGTTCACGTGGTGCAAAACAGGCCGGACAGCTTGTTCGGCGTGCGAGCGCGACGTAGGATCACCGTGACGCCACGATGCTGACCCAGATCGCAGCCTCGAGCTCGCATCTTCCGATATCCGGCGGGCGGTGGATCAGGGCGTCTGTAGCGCGGGAGGGTCAGCCTCGCTACGGACGTACCTCACCGCCGCGTCGTCGCGGCCTCGCGATCAGGGCCACCATGGTCTCGTGACCTCTCCTCCTCCGCCGAACGCTCCCGCCGCCGACTCCGGGCGCGCCGACTCCGGGCCCTCCGACTCCGGGCCCTCCGTGCTCGACCGGGTGCCCGGGCTCGCCCTGGCCGTCGGCATCGCCGTCGTCGCGACGATCGTCGGCCGGTTCGTGCCGCTCATCGGAGCTCCGGTGACCGCGATCGTGATCGGCCTGATCCTGGCGACCCTCCGTCGGCCGTCGGCCCGGTTCACGCCCGGCATCAAGACAGCCAGTCGGTTCGTGCTCCAGCTGTCGGTGGTCGTGCTCGGATCGCAGCTCTCGCTTGCGCAGATCGCGCGCGTCGGCGTGGAGTCGCTCCCCGTGATGCTCGGGACGCTCGTGATCTGCCTCGTCGCCGCCTACCTGATCGGCCGGGCGCTCGGCATCGTCGGCGACCTGCGCACCCTGATCGGCGTGGGCACCGGCATCTGCGGTGCCTCCGCGATCGCCGCCGTGACACCGGTCATCGGCGCCGTCAGCATCGACGTCGCCTACGCGATCTCGACGATCTTCCTGTTCAATGTGACGGCCGTCCTGCTGTTCCCGGTCGTCGGCCACGCCCTGGGCATGAGCCAGCACGCCTTCGGGCTGTTCGCCGGCACCGCCGTCAACGACATGTCGTCGGTCGTCGCCACCGCCACCACGTACGGGCCCGCGGCGACGCAGTTCGCCGTCGTCGTGAAGCTCGTGCGGACCCTCATGATCATCCCGATCGCGCTCGTGCTGTCGGCCTGGGCGGGGCGCAGGATCGCGGCGGCCGAGGCGGGTGCAGATCCTGCGCCCGCCCGCAGCCGGGTGAACGTCTTCCGGCTCGTTCCGTGGTTCCTGATCGGCTTCGTCGTCGTCGCGGCCGCCAACTCGATCGGGCTGATCCCGACCGCCACCCACGTGCCGCTGAGCGCGGTGTCGGTGTTCCTGATCACGGTCGCCCTCGGTGCGATCGGCCTGTCGACCGATCTCGCGGGCTTCCGGAAGGCCGGGCCGCGACCGCTGATCCTGGGCGGCGCGCTCTGGATCGTCGTGTCGCTGGCGAGCCTGGGGCTGCAGTTCGCGTTCGGGCTCGCCTGAGGCGGGTTCCGGCGTCGGCGGCCCGCGTCGTGACACGCATTCCGGCCCGAGTCACGCAGCACAACGCGTGCCTGCGGCCGGGATGCGTGTCTCGAGGCCCGGCTACGAGTCCGAACGGGACGACAGCACTGCAGCCGCGGCTGCTCGCGCAGCCCTGGCCCAGGGCCGCGTCGGATCGGCTTGAGCGCTGACCATCGACCCGTCGTAGAGCAGCCCGATCTGCAGGGCGAGGAAGTCGATCACCGACTGCTCGCACGAGCCGTCGAGCTCGCGCAGGAGATCGACGAAGAGGGCGCGCACCCATGCGCGGTGCTCGAGGGTCACGACATGAGCGGGATGCTCGGAACCGTACTCGGCCTCGGCATTGACGAAGGGGCACCCGCGATAACCCGGTGTGACGAACCAGTCGCCGAGCAGATCGAACACGGCCAGGATGCGCTCGGCCGGATCGTCGGTGCGCTTCGGGAGCTCGTCGCGCACGAACGCCTGCCACTCGGTGCTCCTGTCGCGGAGGTAGTTCACGACCAGGTCGTCCTTCGTCCGGAAGTGCGAGTAGAGGGTCGCCTTCGAGATGTCAGCCTCGGCCGCGATGCGATCCACTCCGACGGCCTGTATGCCCTCCTCGTAGAACAGACGGTTCGCCGTGCGGACGGCCCGTTCGAGCGCCGGCCGGCGGCGCGGGCGAGACGGGACAGCAGGTGAGGCGGACGGAGCGACTGCGGACGACATGGTTTGACAATAGTAAACCGATCTGTATAGTTACGAAAGTAATCGAACAGATCGGTTCAGATAAGGACTCTCATGAACGACATCGCAGGCACACCCCAGACAGCCCTCGTGACGGGGGGAACCAGCGGCATCGGCCGCGCGACCGCGGCAAAGCTGGCTGCACGGGGCATCCACGTGATCATCACCGGACGGGACGAGGACCGGGGGAGGGCCGCTGTCGACGCCATCGTCGCCGACGGCGGGCGAGCCGACTTCGTGCGAGCCGACCTGCGTGACGAGCGGGGGGCGAAGCAGGTGGCAGAGGAGGCGACGCGTCTCGGAGACGGCCACGTCGACATCCTGGTCACCAGCGCCGGCGTCTTCCCCTTCGGCCCGACGGCCGAGACGACCGAGGAGTCGTTCGACGAGGTCTACGCGATCAATGTCAAAGCGCCGTACTTCCTCGTCGCCGCGCTCGCACCCGCGATGGCAGACCGCGGACATGGAGCCATCGTCAACGTCACGACGATGGTCGCCGAGTTCGGCGCGGCGGGCATGGGCCTCTACGGGTCCAGCAAGGCTGCGCTCGTCCTGCTGACGAAGTCGTGGGCCGCGGAATTCGGGCCGTCGGGCGTCCGCGTCAACGCTGTGAGCCCCGGCCCGACGCGCACCGAGGGCACAGCGGCCATGGGCGACAGTCTCGACGCTCTCGCTGCCGGTGGGCCGGCCGGACGCCCGGGGACAGCCGACGAGATCGCCGATGCGATCGTCTTCCTCGCGACCGACTCGGCCAGCTTCGTGCATGGCGCGATCCTGCCGGTCGACGGCGGTCGCATCGCCGTCTGAGGCAACCGTCCCGGCGGAGCCGACACGCATTCCGGCCCGAGTCACGCAGCACAACGCGTGCCTGCGGCCGGAATGCGTGCCTCGAGGCCCGGCGCCCCGTCAGGACGACGCCGACGAGGGCTAGCTCCGACCGCCGGGCACCCGACGGACGCCGAGCCACACCAGGATCAGCCCGACGATCACCATCACGCCGCCGATGTAGAACCACATCCGCTCACCGGTCATGGAGCTCCCGGGGATGAGGTTCAGGCCCTGCCCCGCGAAGACGGCGCCGATGATGACGACGATCACGCCGATGAGGAGGGCGGCGAGACGACCGCTTCTGCTTGTCATGGTGCTCAACCTACCTCGCGCCGTCGGGCGAGGAGCGGCCCGCGACAGACGAGCGGCCACGGACCCCCGGGGGGAGTCCGTGGCCGCTGCCCGCGCGAGCGCGAGAGGGATCAGGCGCTGGTGTTGATGACTCCGTTGACGCCGTTCGGGTAGAAGCCGCCCTTCTTGACGGCGTTCGGGTTCAGGTAGGCGATGTTCAGGACCTGACCGGGGGTGCGGCTGTAGGTGAGCGCGTTCGCGTCCGTCGGGACGAGGTTCGCCACGGAGGCCGTGCCGATGCCCTGGTCGAGGTCGGTCGAGCCGTCGAGGCTGTCGCGGGCGTCCGAGATCTTCTGGATGCTGCCGTAGATGCTCGACGTGTCGACGCCCTTCGCGTAGAGCGTCGTGCGCACGATGCCCGCGTGGTAGGCCTCGACCGAGAGGAGGCCGGCGGCCGCGTCCAGGTAGGTCTTGTTGGCGATGAGGCCGGCGGCGCCCTTGTAGGCGGTGACCCCGACGTCCTCGAAGATGAACGCGGCGAACAGGAAGCTTGTCTCGTCGGCGAACGCGTCGAAGGTCTGGCCCGGCTTGATCAGACCGGCAGCCGTGGCTGCGGCCGTGAAGCTCGCGTCGAGCGAGATGGCAGGACGGGAGACGGCCGCGCTGCCGAGCGCAGTGCGCAGGAAGGCGACGTGCGCCTTCTCGTCGGCCGCGATCTCGACCGCGTACTTCTGGATGCTCGGGGTGGCGAAGGTGACCTTCTTGCCGCCGCTGACGGCACCGACCGTGCCGACACCGCCGACGAGGTTCGCCGGGAGGCCCGAGCCGGTGACCGCACGCAGGTAGAACTCGGCCTCGAGGTACTCGAGGTTGAGCGCGAAGTTCAGGATGGACGCGTCGCTGGGGGCGGAGGAGGTCGCCGCCATGGCCGGCACGGCACCGGCGATGGTCGCTGCAGCAGCACCGGCGCCGGCGATGCCGACCATGCCGAGGAGCTTGCGTCGGTCGACTGCCTTCTCCGCGCTTCTCGCGATGGCGGTCGTGATGAACTTGTCTTCGAACATTGGACGTTGCTCCAGTCGTTGAGCCGTGACAGGGAGCAGACCCAGAACTGACAACCCTCGTCGGCGCGGAAGGTCGCGCTGAGTGCGACCCTAGGTGGAAGCACCCGCCAGAGATAGACCCCCGTTGTGCCGGGTCCGCAAAACGACATCGGCCGCAAAGTTTTCCTTCGCGTTCACGTCCTTCCGTGTTAGACAACCCCTTGGGAGTTCTCGCCAGGATCTCCATCTGCTTCTGACTCAGGAGATCCAATGACGCCTCACGCCCTCTTCCGCTCACCGACCGTCGAAGAGGGCAGGGGCTCCAGCGCCCGCCACTCCCGGCTCGCCGTCTTCGGGATCGCCGCCGTCGTCGCCGTCGCACCCGCTCTCATCGGAGTCGGCGTCGCGAACGCTGCGCCGCTGCCGGTCGTCACCGTGACGACTCCCGCCAACGGCGCCACGGGCGTCGCGCAGGTCGCTCCGAACGTCGTCGCCTTCGCAGGATCGGGTGTCCCCGCCGGCGACTACGCCTCCGTGAGCTACACCGACCTCACCGGCGCCGCGCACAACGCGACCTTCAGCGGCAGCACCGATGCGGGCGCCGGCAACTGGACCGGAGCCGAGACGTTCGACCAGCTCAGCGTCGGCCAGGTCACGGTCACCGCCGTCGTCACCGCCAAGGACGTCACCACCGACGCGGTCGACCCGAACGTCGCACCCGGCACCACGACCTTCACGCTCGCCGTCGCTCCGAAGCCGGCCCAGCCGTTCGCGATCACCTCGCCGGTCAGCAACTCCACCACTCCCGTCGCCTCGACGAAGCCGACGTTCACGGGCACCGGCCAGGCCGGCGCGACCATCACGATCGTCTACGGCGCCCGCGCCGGACAGAACCTCGTCGCCGCCACGACCACCGTCGGCGCCACCGGCACCTGGTCGACCCCGACCGACTTCAGCCTGCTCGAGCCGGGCCAGACGGACGGCACCGCGATCGTCACCGAGACGCTGAACGGCAAGGTCGTCGCCGGCACCTCGCCCACGAGCGTCAACTTCGTGTTCCCCAGTGCTCCGGCGCCGCTCATCCCGGTGACCCTGACCACCGCCCCGAAGTCGTCGACCCTCTCGTCGGCCACCACCAAGGGCGTCGCGTTCGCCGCCACCGGCTTCAGCCCCGACGAGGAGGTGACGATCGCGGTCAAGGACCCGAGCGGCGCCACCATCGCCCTGCCGAAGTCGGCCGCGCACTTCTTCGCCGACGTGGCGACCGGCAGCTTCATCGGCGCCGTCGTCCTGCCGACCACCGCCGGGACCGGCACCTACACGGTGACCGTCACCGGCGTGCGCAGCGCCCGCGTCGCCACCGGCACCTTCGCCGTCGTGGCCGACCCGGTCACCACGGCTCCGACCGGCCCGGTCGGCACGCTCCCCGTGGTCAGCGGCTGACCTCAGCACCGCCCCTGGTGACGGACCGGCGCCCCGCGGGGTGCCGGTCCGTCTCCTGTTCCGAACGGACTCACTCGTGAAGATCTCTCGACGGTCGACCATCGTCATCGCTGCGACGACGGCGGTCGTCGTCGCCGGCGTGATCGTCGGTGTCGCGGCGAACCAGCACGCGCCCGCCGCGCCGCGGGCCGTGGCGACGCAGACACCGACCCCGACGCCCACTCCGACCCAGGCGCCGTACGCGACCCCGTCGGCAGCGGCCGTCGCAGCGCTTCCGGAGGCGAAGTACAACGCCGTCATCCCGGGTCTCGTCGCCCTCGCAGCCGGCGCCGGGCTCGATCCTGCGTCGGCCGTCGACAAGATCGCCGTCGACGCTCCCCTCTACGGCTCCGACCGGACGAAGCCCGTCGCCCGCTTCGCGGCGAAGAACTTCCTCGGCCAGGCGAGCGTCATCGTGCCGGTCCGCACCGACGGATCCTGGACCCTCGTCATGACCCCGGCGAGGCAGACCCTGCCGTCGAAGAACCCGTCCGCTCCCGCCCAGTCGGCCGGCTGGATCCGCACGTCGCTCCTGACGCGGGTGCAGACGCTGACCCGGCACATCGTCGTCTCCGTCGGCAAGCAGACGGTGTCGATCGTCGACGACGAGGGCACCGCCGTGTCGACCTTCTCCGCGGGCGTCGGCGCGGCCGGGACGGCCACGCCGACCGGGGTCATGGGCTACATGGAGGCGAGGTACCTCGATCCTGCTCAGAATCAGACCGTGTACCCGATCGGCCTCACGTCACTGCACTCGACGGCCGCCGACGAGCCCTACACGGGCCACGACGGCGGGCTCATCGGGATCCACTACGAGGCCGTGCACTCCGGCAACATCTCGCACGGCTGCGTGCGGCTCGACGGGCCGTCCATCACGGCGCTCGACCAGCTGCCGCTCGGGACGTCGGTCCTGATCCAGAAGTGAGCCGGCCGGCGGCGGAACCCCCGTAGGCTCGCCGTTAGCCCTGCCCGATGAGACTGAGCAGGTCGGTCTGCTGGTCCCACTTCTTGCCGTCGATGACGACCGTCGGCGTGCCGAAGCTGCCGTTGCTCTGGAGCGCAGGATCGGCGAGCGTCTGGTTGGTCGCGGCCGTCACCCACGCCTTGAACCGCTCGTCGTCGATGCAGGTGGCGATCTTCGCATCGCCGGCTCCGCCCTTCTTCACGAGCGCCTTGATCTGGGCGTTCGTCAGGCCGGTCGAGCCCTCCTCGGGCTGGTTGTCGTAGAACTGCGTCTGCACGGACAGGAAGTCGTCGGGGTCGTAGTTCGCGACGCAGGCGGCGGCGTTCGCGGCACGGCTGGCGTAGCGGCTGCTCTGGTAGTTGCGGTCGAGGATCGACACCGGGTGGATCTCGAGGGTCGCCTTGCCCTGCGCGACGAGGTCGAGGATCTGCGGCGAGTAGCTCGCCTCGAACTGCTTGCACACCGGGCAGGCCCAGTCGATGTAGGTGACGACCTTGGTCGCGCCGTCGCTGTTCTTCGAGGCCACCGGCTTGGGGGTGGCCTTCGCGGCGACCCCGGCGGTCAGGACCGGCGCCACCTTGCCATCCTCGGCAGCGAACTGGATGCCGTTGGTGGCCATGTTCTTCGGCCCGGCCGCCGAGGCCACGCTCGCGGCGCCGCCGGAGTTCGTGTTGACGAACACGACGATGACGATCGCCAGGATGGCCAGGATGCCGAGACCGAGCCCGCCCTGCAGGAAGATCCTGTTGCGCAGCCGCCTCCTGCGCTCCTCCTCCTGCCGCTTCTTCGCGAGCTCGCGCGCGTGCTGGCGTCGCTCGTTCTTCGAAGTGCCGTTCGGATTCGTCATGTGCGCTCTGCCCCGCCGTGGATGCCGTCGACCACGATGGTTCGTGGTGCAGGATCACGATAACCCGCCCGCGCTTGCAGTCGCCTCCGGGGCGCCCCCAGGTGCCGCTCGGCACCGAGCGGTGGATCAGGACGACAGCGAGTGGAAGAGCGCGGTCGACCGGACGATGCCGAGCACGAGCACGATCACCACGACCCCGATGTAGATCCACATCGGCCAGAGCCCGCGGCGGGGAGCGACGCGGTGGACGATGACCGACCTCCCGATGACGTACACGGGCGTGTAGAGGAACGCCCACGCCCAGTGGAACGGTCGCACCATGCCGCGGCGCAGGAGCTCCCGCCGGTCGAAGAATGCGAGGACGACGGTGAGTCCGTACAGCGCGAGGGAGGAGCCGACGCTCACGAAGTAGGCGGGGGTGTAGATCGACGCAGGATCGAGGGTCCTGATGCCTCCCGGACGGACGGTCTCGACGTGGACCGACGGCGTGTAGAGGAACGACAGGGGCAGGGCGAGGACCGGGAGCAGGACGATGGCCCAGATGAACACCGTGGAGACGGAGGTGCCCTCCCCGAGCAGCGGCCGATCCTGCGCCCAGGGGGCTTCCGGCTGCGCGCCGGCGGCGACCGGCGGCGCGGTGAGGCCGGTCCAGGCGGTGCCGTCCCACCAGCGGGAGCCCGGGGCTCCGGACGGGTCGTCGTACCAGCCGGGCGGGACGGACCCCTGCGGGGTGTTGGTCGACATCGTCGGTCAGGCGATCTCGGCGGCGGCCCGGAGCCGGGCGCGGTCGAAAGAAGGCATGCGGGTGCTCCTCGGGTGGTCGCGGGGGCCTTCGGGTGCTCCCGTCACGCCTGAACCTAGGGCACTCGGGCGGTGCCGGCAGGAATCGGTGCAGATTGCGCACCGTTGTGTGTCGGCCCGGGCCGCGGAGCAGGTGCCCGTCTAGAGGTAATCGACAAGGGGGTAGGCGCTGGGTCGGTGCACGCGTAGCATTGCGCCTCTGATCGAGAGTGGTGCACCGTGGGACGAACCGAACTGACCGTGGGCGGCCGCCGTCTCGGCGTGCAGGAGTCCGCCGACGAACTCCGCGAGACGATCACGGGGCTGGTCCGCGACGGCGGCGGCTTCGTCACCGTCACCACCGGCTCCGGGGCGATGGACCTCCTCGTGTCGCCCGCGCTCGAGGTCGCCATCCGCGTGATCGACGACGTGCACGACGAGAAGGACGAGCCCAGCACGGCCGGGGCCGCCACGATCGACTACTTCGCGCCGGCGATCGACGACTACGACTTCTGAGGCAGCGGGCGCCGCTCTCGTGCGCGCCGCGCTCGTGCGCTGAGGCGCTGGGCGCCGCGCCCTACGGCTGGTCTCCCTCGCGGAAGAACGTCGCGACCGTGGCGATCAGGCCGTCACGGACCGTGATGACGTCGATGCCGTGCAGGATCGGCGCGCCCGCCGGGCCGAACGCCCAGGGGAGGGCGCCGATGCCCTCGCCGACGTACTTCGGTCCGTCGGAGGCGAAGACGAACGTCTCCGGCGCCCCGCCGAGGAGGGCTGCCGCCTTCGCATCGAGCGCCGCGCGGCCGGTGACGATCTCCTCGGGATCCGCGAACGACACGTCGTCGGTGTAGGTCCGGTCGACCACCGCTCGCCGGACGGAGCCGTCCCGCTCGGCGAAGACCTCGTGGAGGTTGGTGTCGAGCAGTTCCGAGATGGTCGCCATGGTCGCTCCCTGATCGATGACAGGCCGGGCCTGAAGCGTGGCAGGATCGGCGCCGCCCGGCAAGGGCCTGTCGAAAGGCGAACCGCATCCCGACCGGCCGGGTTTACTGGAGGCACGACTTCACCGAGCTGCACAGTGGAGGTATTTGTGCAACAGCTGTTCTATGCGGGCGACCACTTCCTGGTCGCCGATTCGATCTGCCAGGGCGTCCTGCAGTACTGCCGGGTCCTCGGCAATGCCGGCAAGGCCGACGTCATCACGGTCCCCTACGCGGAGACCGACGGGACCCGGTCGTCCGTGCACCTGCTCGTCGGCCCGGCGAGCCAGATCTACTCGGTGCCCGTCCGCGCCGACGTGCCGGATCCCGAGGACGACCGCATCCTGCGCTGGCTGCAGGATGCCACGGCCAAGCTCGAGCCCGACAACCACCCGAGCCCGTTCGCCGACGAGGCCTTCTACGACGACGAGTGGTGGACGGTGCCGGATCTCTGATGCGCGCCGTGCTGTCTTCCGCCGCCTGCTGACGATCGACGGCGTCGGCGTCGCGGCGGTGCTCGCGGTCGCCGTTGTCGCCGTCGCGCGGGGGAGGAGCAGCTCCGGCGAGCGCGCAGGGCACGCAGTGACCGCCGGCACCGCCGTCGCCGGATGGGTGCTCGCCCTGGCGGCCGGTCGCTCCTTCGCCCAGCGAGACGCCCCACCAGCAGTCGAGCCTGGTGCACGGTCTCGCAGCCATCGCCTGCTCTGGGCCGGCCTCGGAGTGAACACCGTGGGTTCTGTTCTCGGACTGATCAGCGGTCGCGGATCGCGTCTCACTCCTGTCCGCCTTCTCGGCGGCTGCCTCCTCGCCGTTGGCACGATCCTGTCGGTCGGCTACCTGCGGGTCGTCGAGCAGTAACGGCACTCCGGTCGAACCTGTGCAGCGCCTGACCGCCTCCTGAACAGCCCCCAGCAGCACCGCGTAGCGTCCAGCGAAGCCGGGTCCGCCGGCACGAGGTTCCAAGGAAGGAGCGACGATGTCGCTAGGAGACAAGGCAAAGGACGCGACCCAGAAGCTCGCCGGCAAGGCCGAGGAGTTCGTCGGCAAGAAGACCGACGACGCCGAGCTGACGCAGCAGGGCAAGTTCGACCAGGCCAAGAGCGAAGAGCGTCTCGACACCGAGCACGCCAAGGACGCCGTCGACGGCAAGTAGTCCGCCGCACGCCGGATCAGTCGGAGACCCCCGCCAGCCCTCGAGGCTGCGGGGGTCTTCGCGTCCGTCCTCAGGGTCGGGGCGGCTCGGTTCGACGGGCCAGCTCAGCTCGACGGGGCGGGCTCGTCTCGGCGGAGCATCTCGTCTCGGCGGAGCATCTCGGGGATCTCGAACCCCGCGCCCGACAGCAGCACCGTCCACAGCCCGGCGAGACTCTCGAACACGTCCGTCGTCGACCAGACCGACCGGTTCGTCTCGAAGACGCCGAAGCTCGCGGCCAGGAGCTGGGTCGCGAAGGCAGCCGGCTCGACAGCGACCGTGGGCGGGCGCTCCTCCACCTCGAAGCGCACCTGCCTGATCGCGAAGTCGCGCCACGACGTGGCCAGCGACGGCAGCGTCAGACTGAGCTCGGGCGCCTCCCTGAGCAGGCGGACCGCAGCCACCGCCACCGGCGACGAGCGCGCCTCCTCGGCAGCCTCGAGCAGCGCCGTCAGGAGCCGCGGGAGCCCCTCGGGCACGGCGACGACCCGCTCGAAGAGGTCCTCCCAGCGCGCCCGCTGCTCCGCTACGACGGCGCTCGCGAGCGACTCCTTCGACGGGAAGAGGTGGTAGCCGATCCAGGATCGGGGTCTGCCGAGCTCGTCGGCGATGCGACCGAACGTCGTCGCCTCGAAGCCGTGCTGCCCGAACTGGACAGCGGCGGCAGCGACGATCGCGTCGCGCCTCGCCGACTTCTGCTCGATCCTCTGATTCACTTCCCGCCCTCACGTCGTCAGCCGATGGTACGGGACCGCGATCCGCGGGCGGCGACCGCACAAGAAGACCTGGCTCTCGCCCCGATCTTGCAATACAGTCGTCTTGCCGACCGAGGGGCCGGTAGGCGCCGAAGCACGACACGTTCTGCCACACCGGGGGGTCTGACTCTTCCTGATCCGAGAGCCAGTCCGAGGCGACGTCGCCGTGTGAAGTCGCCTGGTGCTCCCGTCCGCGTGGTAACGGACGGGAGCACCACCCAGCGGCACAGCACCCACCACCCCAGCCGCCCGACCAGCACCCACCACCCCAGCCGCTCCGCCCCGGAGCCGAACGAAGGATCCGTCCGTGACCGAAGACGACGATCGCGCGCGCGAACTCCTCCCCCTGTCGCTGTCCCTGCATCAGCTCGACGAGGCGCACCGCCGCGTCCGCAACATGATCGCCCGCCGCTTCGAGCTCGCCGGGACCGAGCTGACCGCTCTCCTCGTGATCGCCGGGACGCCGGGCCTCAGCGCCGGTGCGATCGGGCAGGATCTCGGCATCACGACCGGAGCCACCACCGCGGTGATCGACCGGCTCGAGGACTCGGGGCACGTCCTGCGCGCCCCCAACCCGCTCGACCGGCGCGGGGTCGAGGTCCACCTGACGCCTGCCGGGGAGGACACCGTCCGCGACATCGCCACGTCGTATTCGACGCTCCTGGACGCCGCCGACCTGTCCGACACGTGGCAGAGCATCGTCCCCAAGCTCGATGCCATCACCGCGACGCTCAACGCCGCCGTGGTCGCGACGCGCTCGACCCGGCGCTCCGAGGGGCGTCACGCCCTGCCCGACACCCCGCCCGAGGGCTGACCGGCCCTTCCGGCACCGCGGGGCGGGTGACACCCGTCGATGGAGTGCGACAGACTCTTTTCCATCGACATCCGTCACTGCAAGGAGCCCGCATGACCGACAAGCCCATCGTCCTGTTCGTCTGCGTCCACAACGCGGGGCGCTCTCAGATGGCCGCCGGCTTCGCGCGCACGCTCTCCGGCGGCGCCGTCGAGGTCCGGTCGGGCGGTTCCGAGCCGGGCGCCTCGATCAATCCGATCGCCGTCGAGGCCATGCGCGAGATCGGCATCGACATCTCGGCCGAGGTCCCGCAGCTCATGACCACCGAGCAGGTGCGCGACTCCGACGTCGTCATCACCATGGGCTGCGGCGACGCGTGCCCGATCTTCCCGGGCAAGCGCTACGAGGACTGGGAGCTGCAGGATCCGGCCGGCCGCCCCCTCGACGAGGTCCGGCCCATCCGCGACGACATCCGGGCCCGCGTCGAGCACCTCCTCGCCGAGCTGCTCCCCGTGACGGCCTGACCACTGCCCTCGGCCTCCGGAGGGAGGTCGCCCGCGCACTCCTGCGACTCGACGCGTGTGTAACCGCCCCGACAGGTCACAGGAGCGTAGACGACCGCCGCCGGGTAAGGATCGCCCCGTGCGGACGAGGCTTCGACGCGGCGCCCGTGCGCGTGTGCGTCTCGATCACCTCGAAGCCGGCCGCCTCCAGTTCCTGCGCCATCCGGTCGGCCGGCCACCGGTAGGCGGTGGTGACGGCGTGGTCGAACGGATCCAGCTTGTCGCCGAGGAAGAAGCCCACGAGAAGCCCTCCGCCGGGGCGCAGGATCCGGGCGAACTCGTCGAGAGCCGTCCCAAGGGCGTCGGGCGCGTGGTGGATGAGCGAGTACCAGGCCAGGACTCCCCCGAAGGCGCCGGCCTCTTCGTCGAGGGCGTCGAGGCTGCCGACGGAGAACGGCACCCCGGGGTGGGCCTCCCGCGCGTGCAGGATGAAGGCGGGCACGCGGTCGACGCCGCGGACGTCGACTCCGTGTGCGGCGAGGTGGGCCGTCCAATGCCCCGGGCCGCAGCGGGCGTCGAGGACCGGGCCCTCCAGCTCAGCCGTCCATGACGAGACGAGCTGCGCGTCGGACGGATGCACGGCCGCCATCGAGCCCAGCTGCGCGATGTACTCCCCGGCGCGCTCGGAGTACGACTCGGTGACCGTGTCCGGAGCCCCTCCCTCTCCGGCCTGTTCGGCGGCGCTCCACTCGTTTCCCATGTGCCCAGGCTGGCACAGCCTTGCGTCCGGGCGGCGAGGGGGCCGAAACGCACGGTTCTAGGGGCGAAAGTGTGCAGATCGGCCCGCTCGACGCCGCCGCAGCGCGACCGCAGCGCCGCCGCAGCGCGACCGCAGCGCCGCAGGCAGCGCGGCAGGAGACGCGCCCGACGACCACACACACGGAATACCCGCGCCGCCACCCCGTTGGGCTTCACATGTCGGAGATCACCACGCCCACACCCGCCAGCACCCGCACCGCCCTCGTCGTCGGCGCCTCCGGGATCACGGGGTCGGCCCTCGTGACGAAGCTCGTCGCGGACGGCTGGCAGGTGCTCTCCCTGTCGCGCAGCGCGAGATCGGAGGCCGGCGTCCGCGGGATCGCTGCCGACCTCCTCGATCCTGCGAGCCTCAGGGCCGCCCTCGCCGGCGAGGCCCCGACGCACGTGTTCTTCACCGCGTGGCAGCGCCGGGCGACGGAGGCCGAGAACATCGCGGTCAACAGCGCGATGGTCCGCGACCTGCTGAGCGCTCTCGACCACGCGCCGGTCGAGCACGTCGCCCTGGTGACGGGGCTCAAGCACTACCTCGGCCCCTTCGAGGCCTACGCGGCCGGCGAGATGCCCGACACCCCGTTCCACGAGGACGAGCCCCGACTCGACACCCCGAACTTCTACTACGCCCAGGAGGACGAGCTCTTCGAGGCCGCCGCGCGGCAGGGCTTCACCTGGTCGGTGCACCGCTCGCACACCGTCATCGGCCACGCCGTCGGCAACGCGATGAACATGGGCCTCACCCTCGCCGTCCAGGCGGCTCTCGTGAACGAGCGGGGCGCGGACTTCGTGTTCCCGGGGAGCGAGGCGCAGTGGAACGGCCTCACCGACATGACCGACGCGGGCGTCCTGGCCGAGCAGATGGTCTGGGCGGCGACCGATCCTGCCGGCCGCGACGAGGCGTTCAACATCGTCAACGGCGACGTGTTCCGGTGGCGGTGGATGTGGCCGCGCCTCGCCGCCCTGCTCGGTGTGCCCGCAGAGAGGGTGGTCGGTTTCGTCGACGCCCCGCGCCCGCTCGAGGTGCAGATGAGAGACCTCGAGGCCGACTGGCCCGCGATCGCCGAGAAGCACGGCCTCGTCGAGCGCGACATCTCGCGCCTCGCGTCGTGGTGGCACACCGACGCCGATCTCGGCCGCGACATGGAGGTCGTCACCGACATGGGCAAGAGCCGAGACGCGGGATTCCTCGTCTTCAAGCGCACCGAGCAGGCCTTCGCCGACCTGTTCGCCCGGTATCGCGCCGACCGGCTCATTCCCTGACGAGCCGGCCCCGCGCAGGATCCTGCGGTCGCCTCCTCCCCGAGACGCACCCCCGCGACCCCGGCGTCACCCGCAGACGACTCCCGTGATCGGGCACCGGTTGCCGTCGAGCTGGTCGGTGTACTCGTCGCCGTCGCCCAGGAGCACGTGCCGGTAGGCGGCGTCGCCGATGGGCTTCGCCGAGTGCACGGCCTCCTCGAGCACCGACACGTCGACCTCGGAGCGGGCGCTGACTGCGACGAGGACGTCGCCGACGACCGCGGACGCCTCGTGCCCGTGCGCGCTCGTGCGGTGGTCGATCCGCGAGCCGACCGTGCAGGACGTCTCGGGCTCCCCCGCACCGTCGGTGCCGACGCCCTCGATCGGCCGACCGCAGACGTCGGTCGAGGACGCCAGGGTGACGACGGTCAGGTCGTCGCCGCTCGTCGTTCCGGGGGCGTGCCCCTTCGAGGCCGGCGAGGAGAAGACCTGCAGGAAGCCCGGCAGCCGCTTCTCGATGTTTGCCTCGAAGATCGACCCGTAGCCGCGAGGAGAGACGGTCACCGGGCGGAAATCGGCTCCGATCGCCGCTTGAGCGCGCAGGATCGCCTCCTGGTCGCGCTGCCCCGCATCCTGCCTCGCCTGGACCCCGTGCACCGACGCGACCACGACGAGCAGCAGCACGCCGGCGCCCGCGGCGACGAGACCGAGCGCCCGGGCTGGCCCGCGGTGCATCAGGAGGGCGGGGACACCGGCCAGGACTGCACCCACGACGTACGCCGTCGTCTGGAGCGTCAGGTCGACGTCGCCGTCGCCGCCGTCTGCTGCTGAGAGGAACGCGGGGACGAGTCCTGAGGCGAGCGTCGCCGGCACGAGGACGACCGCCTCAAGACCGATCCAGCCGGCCCGCCGCACTCCCGTGCCCGTGACCGCCAGGGCTGCCAGGATCGCGCCCACGACGACGGTGACGAGCAGCAGGCCGATCAGGGCGGCCGGCCCCACGAAGAAGACCGACAGCGCCGCGACCTGTGTGGCCTTCGCGGCCCCGGCCCCCACGGCGGCAGCCGCCAGCGCGTGCAGCCACGGCCTCGCCGATGCGCCGAGGCGCCACCACGCCCGCCTGTCCGAGGCCTCGTCCGTCATGCTCCGAGCCTGTCAGGGCCTGCGGTCGCTGTCATGGGGCACTGTTGCCCCTGTTCTGCGGTCGCGGTTCGCGGCGACTTGGCGCGAGCGGGCCGGCCGCTGGCCGACCTCGGTTAGCCTCGGACGATGCCAGACGAGGAGTTGCTCGATCGCATTGCCGACACTGCCTCGGCGCGCGAGCATCCTGTCGTGATCGGCATCTCCGGATTCTGCGGGTCGGGCAAGTCCACTCTCGCCCGGACTCTCGTCCACGACGTCGACGGTGCTGTGAGAATGCGCGGTGACGACTTCCTGGATCCTGCGCGATCCCACAGGCGCTCGACAGACTGGGACGGGGTCGACCGAGGCCGCCTCGTCTCGACCGTCCTCTCGCCGTTCCGCGACAGGCGACCGAGCACGTTCCAGCGCTACGACTGGTCGAGCAGTCGCCTCGGGCCGGAGGAGCCCCTGGTGCAGGCTGAGGTGTTGATCATCGACCTCATCGGCCTCTTCCACCCGGACACCCTTCCGGTCCTCGATCTCACGATCTGGTGCGACGTCCACCTCGACACCGCGACCCGACGGGGCCTGGCACGAGACCGAGCCCTCGGTCGAGCGCACGACGACCTCTGGCGCGATGTCTGGGTGCCTAACGAGCAGGATTTCGTCCACCGCTTCGCCCCTCGCGAGGCAGCAGACGTCCTGTACTCCGGTTAGCGTGAGTCCCATGCCGGTTCCGAGAATCCTCGCTGCTTCGACCGGGTTCACGACGGATGCCCGGGGCGACTGGACTCCGAGCCCGCTGGTCCGCGCTGCGATCGACCTGACCCCGCATCCCGCGCGGGCACGGATGGCGTACCTGGGGACAGCCAGAGGCGACCGGATCCAAGACGCCGCGCTCGTCTACGGCGCCTTCGCCGACACCGACGTGCGCGTCAAGGTCGTGACGCTCCTGCCGCAGCCCAACGTCTCGGACCTCCGCGAGACCCTTCTCTCGCAGGATGTGATCTACGTCGGCGGCGGCTCCGTGGCCGGCCTCCTCGCCCTGTGGCGGCTCCACGGGCTGGACGGCATCCTGCGCGAGGCGTGGGAGAGCGGCATCGTGCTCACGGGTGCGTCGGCAGGATCCCTCTGCTGGCACACCGGCGGCCCCACGGACTCGTTCGGCCCGGAGCTTCGCGTCATCACCGACGGTCTGGGCTTCCTGCCGTTCGGGAACGGGGTTCACTACGACTCCGAGCCGGTCCGCCGGCCGCTCCTGCAGTCAGCGGTCGCATCAGGGCAGCTCCCGCTGTCGTTCGCGACGGACAACGGCGCGGCACTGCTCTACGAGGGCACGGAGCTCGCGGATGTCCTCGCAGACAGCGACGGGCCGACCGGCTACCGGGTGGAGCGCATCGACGGCGTCGCGGTCGAGACCCGCCTGGCCGCGCGCGTGCTCGCCTGATCCTGCGTGAGCACGAGGGCCTGACCTGGATTTCGAGGCGCAGGCCGGAGAAAAGCGAAGGGGCCGGTGTCACCCGAAGACACCGGCCCCGCGATTTTCGCTATCGGCTACCCGAATCGAGCCGAACACGTAGAAATCTAGCCACCCTTCCGCGCCCCGGCTAGTCGGCACAAAAGCCGACAAGCGACGAGCACCGTCGGCGCAGCGGTCATGATCGCGAGCCGCCGAGGCAATACCCCCCTTAGGGGGGAGTGCCCCTCCGGTGCCCGCCTCTACACTCGGTTCACTGCCTCTCATCCGCGTGAATCAGGCCGACCCTGGTCGCCCGAATCGACCACTGACGAACGCACGGTCTGGCAGGATCGCGCCTCGACGAACGACTTCGAGGACCCGCGGAGTCCTGCGGCGCCGGCACCCGATTCGGTCGTCGCAGGACACTCCGCCTCCCCTGTCTCCGACTGCTCGGGCGCGCGCCACGTCAGGCCGTGAAGGTCCACTCGACCGGGACCGACGCCGCGAGCGCCTGGTACGCGTTGCCCGCGCGGGAGTCGAGGGTGGCGCGGAAGGTGACGGGGACGCTCTCCTCGGGACGGACCCCGGCCGCGACGCGGAGCCCCGCAGCGAGTCGCCCGCCGAGCTCTGCGGCCGAGCCCGAGAACAGGGGGCGGGATCCTGCGACGACGTCGACGTGGATGCGGTCGCAGAGGTCTCGCGCAGCACCGCGGGCGGTCGTCCCGTCGAGAGGCACCTCCGCGCATCCTGCCCGCGCCGACAGCACCAGGGTCCCCGCCGTCGCTGTGCCGGCGTTGGTGATCTCGACCGTCGTCGCGATGGTCTTCCCGGGCGCCATGCTGTGGTCGCCGCCGAGGCGGTTGATGCCTGGGCACGCCTCCGCCCCGAGGGAGGCCGCCGCCCCGCTGCCCGAGGTGCAGCTGGCATCGCCGCTCGTCTCGCGCAGGACGAGGCCCGACGACGGCGCGAACGCGTCGGCCCGCGACAGGGGCGACGAGAACGCGGTCGGCAGGAGCAGGGCGAGCGCGAGGATGCACGCCGCAGCGAGCGGCACGAGGCCGATCCTGCGCGTCCGGTCGGCGGCGAGCGCCTCGGACAGTGACGTGATCATGAGAGTCGCCGATCAGGATCGCGGTCAGGCCACGGCCGGCGTCGGCACCGTCGGCGACTCTGCGAGCTCCCGACCGATCTCCGCCGCGAGCTCCTCGAGGTAGCCGACGTCGATCGTGGATGCGCTGCGGGGGTTCGCGTCGAAGACGCAGAGGGCGCCGACGCGCGTCCCGTCGGGAGCCATGATCGGGAACCCGGCGTAGAAGCGCACGAACGTGTCGAAGGTGATCCGCGGATCGGCCCAGGCGTCCTCCACGACGAAGGGCCGGCCGGACTGCACCGTGGTCGCGCAGAACGACTCCTGGATCGACACCTCGCTGAGGTCGAAGCCCACCATCGCCTTGTTCCACTGGTGGCGGTCGGTGATGAGCGAGAACGCAGCTCCCTCGGTGCCGAACAGGTCGCGCGCGCGCCGGACGACGCGGGTGAACCGGGCCTCGGGTGCCGTGTAGAGGATCCCGAGCCGGTTCAGCGCGGTGAGGCGCTGCGACACGTCCTGAGGCTGCTCGGCCTTCTCGGCGGAGATCGGGCGTGGTCGGTCGAGGATCACGTTCAGCTGCCGGGCGATGCTCGCTGCCCACGCCCTGTGAGCGGCAGGGCTCTTGAAGCGGATCAGGTCGACAGGATCGAGCGCGGTCGCGGGCACCGGCGTCGGCTCGGTGTAGAAGGCCCCGGGGGTGTCGTCGCAGATCCTGCTGCTGAGAGCGTTGAGGGTGTGGGCCCACTGGTCGGTCAGGCCGTCCTCCCGGGTGCGGCAGATCTTCACGTGGCTCGGCGCCTCCGTCCCGACGAGCAGGATCGGTGCAGCGGGAGTCATCTCCGACCGGAGCGTCGCGATCAGCCCCCGCACACGTGACTCCCACCGGTCCGTCGGGGCCAGAGTGAAGGCGTCGCCGACACCGGTGAGGACGACGACGGCGTCGTACTGCTGGAGGTCGCGGTCGGACACCAGCGTCTCGACGTCGCCCATGCCCATCCCGGCGGTCGAGAGGACGTCGATGTCGGCCCCGACTCCGGTGCGCGTCGGGAGTTCCCGGGCCAGGTGTCCGGGCAGTGCCAGAGCGTGCGTGCGGACTCCCCACGAGATCGCGTAGTCGCTCCCGAGGAGGAGGATGCTGTGGCTGACCTTGGCCGGAGTGCTCTGATGCGCGCCGTCGACCGGACGCGGCACCGAGTTCGCCCGCCTCGGCAGGGTCCGGTACTTCTGGTTCATCACGACGCGGGTGATGGGGACAAGGGATGCTGTTGTCACGACGATCTCCAATGAAGGTCCTTCAGGAATACCGCTTGCAGAGGGAAACCTAGCCCCGGGCCGCGAGCGGCAAAAAGACCCCAGATCGGGGTCGACGCGGCCTCGGCCCGGCCCCGTTCCCACCGCCCCCGCCGGCCCGGGAGAATATGCGCATGACCGACGCCGATTCCGCCTCGAGCCACGACGGCTCCACGAGCCGCACCTTCGGGATCGGCGCGCCGCTCGCGAAGTTCCTCCGCACGGAGTCGGGCTCGTCGACAGTCCTCCTCGTCGCGATCGTCCTGGGGCTGGTGTGGGCCAACACGGGGCGGGCCAGCTACGAGGGCGTGTGGTCGACGGACCTCGCCGTCCGCCTGGGCGACCTGTCGCTCCGCCTCGACCTGCGCGAGTGGGTGGGCAGCGGCTTGATGACCCTCTTCTTCGTCGTGGTCGGCCTCGAGGCCCGCCGCGAGATCGACCTCGGGAGCCTCCGCGAGCGCCGACGCCTCGTCATCCCGGTCGTCGCGGGCATCACCGGCATGGCGCTGCCCGTCGCGATCTTCCTGATCGTCACCGCCGGCGGTCCGGCGGCTCACGGCTGGGGCGTCGCGATGTCGACCGACACCGCTCTGGCGCTCGGCCTCGTCACGCTCGTCGGCCGTCACCTCCCCGAGGCCGTGCGCGGGTTCCTCGTGACCCTCTTCATCGTCGACGACGTCGTGGCGCTGATCGTCATCGCCCTCGTCTACTCGAGCCACATCGAGGCCGGCCCGCTGATCGTGGGGCTCCTCGCCTTCGCCGCGTTCATCGTCTCCCGGACAGGCCTGGGCGGCAGGATCCGACCCCTCCCGACAGTGGTCTCCGTCGCCTTCGCGGTCATCTCGTGGCTGGGCCTCCTCGTCGGCGGTGTCGACCCGGTCGTCCTGGGCCTCGGCATCGGCCTCTCGACGGCGGCCTACTCGCCGACGCGTGACGCACTGGAGCAGGCGAGCGGCGAGTTCCGGCGGTTCCGCGAGCAGCCGACGTCGGCGTTCGCCCGCACGGCGAGCGCGCAGCTGCAGCGGACCCTGTCGCCGAACGAGCGGATGCAGGGGCTGTTCCTGCCCTGGACCACGTACGTCATCGTGCCGCTCTTCGCCCTCGCGAACACGGGCATCCCGATCGACCCGGGCTTCCTGGCGAAGGCGTACACGTCGCCGGTGACGATCGGGATCGTCGTCGCCTACGTGGTCGGCAAGCCGGTGGCGGTCCTCGGGGCCGCCTGGCTGGTCACCCGCCTGAGCCGGGGGCGCCTGCAGCCTCCGGTCGGCTGGGCGGCGGTCCTCGGCAGCGGGACCATCGCCGGGGTCGGGTTCACCGTGGCCGTCCTGATCGCGACCCTCGCGTTCTCGGGGGTGCTCCTCGACGAGGCCAAGCTCGGGATCCTGACCGCTGCTCTCCTCGCATCCGTCGTCACCTGGGCCGTCTACCGGATCGTCGACCTGCTGCCGTCCACCCGCCGGACGCGCGCCCTGCTCGGGAACACCGGCGAGCCCGACGACCTGGCCTGCCCGGTGGAGGAGGGACGCGACCACTCCCGCGGTCCTGCGACGGCGAGCGTGACCATCGTCGAGTACGGCGACTTCCAGTGCCCCTACTGCGGTCGCGCGGAGCCGGCCGTCCGGTCGCTCGACCTCGACGAGGACATCCGCTTCGTCTGGCGGCACCTGCCGCTCGTCGACGTGCACCCGCAGGCGCAGCTGGCCGCCGAGGCCGCGGAGGCCGCGGCCGTGCAGGGCGCGTTCTGGAGCATGCACGACCTCCTGCTGACCCACCAGGACGCTCTCACGAAGGCCGATCTGCTGCGGTACGCCGAGCAGCTCGCCCTCGACGTCGACGCGTTCGGCAGGGCCCTCACGGCACGCACCCATCGCGACCGGGTCCTCTACGACCTCCAGACGGCGGACGCCAGCAGCGTGTCGGGGACGCCGACGTTCTTCATCAACGGGAAGCGCCACTACGGCGCGTACGACAGCGACTCGCTGCGGAAAGCCGTCGCGGCCGCTCGCGATCATGTCGCGGCGGCCGCGTCGGCCTAGCCTTCGCTGTCGTCGATGAGGCGCTGTCGCCTAGCTGGCGGCAGCGCCGTCGGCGTCTAGGAGGCGCACTCGATGCAGACCGGGCCGAGCTTCGTCTCGTGGTCGAGCTGCACGCGCGGGCGCACCAGGAAGCACTCGACACAGGTGAACTCGTTCTCCTGCATCGGCAGGACGACGATGTCGAGCGACTCGTCGACGATCGACGCCTCGAGCTCGAAGCCGTCCGACGAGTCGCCGTCGTCGAGGTCGGCGGCGAGGCCGGTCGCCTTGGTGGCGCGGGCGTCGATCGAGACGACGTTGTCGTCGGTGTCGGGGGCGTTGCGGGGGGCGTCGTAGTCGGCTGCCATCGGGGTCTCCTGCTCTCGTCGCGGGAGAAAATCGGCCCGCGGGGTCTGTCGGTCGCCGTAACTCTAAGGGTCGTCCGGCCGGGAACAGGTGTTGTTCGCCCAGGGCTGTATCCGGCGTGGCGGAACCCCCGTCTCCAGGCCCCGGAAGTCGCCGATCCTGCTTCGCTTTTCGGACGGTCGCCGGGCGGCCCGCGGACCCCGCGTCAGGCAGCCAGCCCCACAGAATCCGGGTGCGGGATCGTCAGCCACAGGTCGACCTCGTCGTCCGCATCGAGCCCGAGCGCGGCGGCCGTCTCATCGGGGGTGGAGGCGACGAGGGTGATCGCCGTCTGCGACTCGGCGTGGCCGGTGCGCATGACGATGCGACTCGACCGGACCGTCTCGAGCCGCGCGGCGACCTGGTCGAGGAGCGCGTCGAGGGTCGCGGGCGCCATGCCGTCGAGACCGCCGTCGTCGAGGATCTGCACGAGGCTCCCCCGGCGCCGATGCGATGCGACGACCCGGCGCACGGCGTTGTTGAGGAGGTTCCGTCCGCGGATCTCGTCCCGCAGCGCCTGCTCCAGCACACGGCACTCCGCGCGGGCGTCCTCGTCGAGGTGGCCCCGGGTGTCGATGATGCGGTGCAGGATCGGGGCCGCCGCGTGCCCGGCGTGGAGGAGCCGCCGCTGCCGCTCGCTGTTGAACGCGGCCAGCTCGGCCTTCCGGATCGTCAGGTCGCGGTGCCGGGTGGCAGCCGTCCCGGCGGCAGCGCTGACTCGGCGCAGGGCCCGGTGGATCAGGAGTCCGGCGATGACGATGACGATCTCCGCCGCGAGGCCGAGACGGATGGCACCGCTGGGGCCTGCCCACAGGGTGATCTGGGCGACGAGGGCGCCGACGGTGATGAGCGGCGTGATCCTGCGTCCTGCCATCCACGCCATGACGACGCCCGCCAGGACTCCGCAGGTGTAGCGGGCGATGGAGGCCGCGTCGAAGTCGGCCGGGTCGAGTCCGATGGTGGCGATGTGGCAGAGCAGGATGCCGACGGCGGTGGTCCCCCAGGCGGCCGCGTTCGACATCGTGCCGCGTCTCGCTCCGCGGATGAGGACGGGCAGGATGCTCAGGCCGAGCAGCGAGGCGATGACCGACGTGTAGGCGTGCGTCACGAAGACCGCCTCCGCCGTCGCGATCACGCTGGCGACGACGATGAGCACCCCGAAGGCCCGGTAGAGCTTGCGGCGGGGCAGGACGTCGAACAGCGACTCGCCGGGGCGGCGGAGCACCTCGGCGACGTCGTCCTGCTGGGGCCACTCGAGAGTGACGGTCGTGCCTCGTCCTGGAGCGGAGTCGATCCTGGCCAGGCCGCCGACCTGTCGGACCCGCTCCAGGATCGAGACCCGGACGCCCAGCCGAGCCTCGGGGACCGCGGCGAGGTCGAAGCCGGTGCCGTCGTCCGAGACGACGATGCGAAGGCCGCCGTCGTCGAGGCGGGTGGCCGTCACGACCCGCTTCGCGTCCGGGCCGGCGTGGTTGATGCTGTTCGTGAGCGCCTGGACGGTCGCAGAGATCAGGGCCTCGGTGACCTCGGGCGGCAGGTCGACGTCCGAGAGCGCCGCGAGGTCGAACTGCACGGTGTCGCGGAAGGGCGCGAGCTCCGGATCGGCCTTCGACCACAGGCGCTGGAGGAGCACGGACAGGGGCGGCGCATCCGGGTGGTCGGTGGTGTCCGAGACGATGTCGAGGGCGGCCTCGGCCATCTCGGTGGCGCGCTCGGGGGCCTGATTGCCCGCGGCTGCCAGGAGCGCGGCGAGCACGGTGTCGTGCAGCAGGGCGTCGGTCCGCACGCGCTCGGCCTCGGTCGCGAGCTGTCGCTGCTCGTCCTCAAAGAGCAGCTGCGCCTCGCGCTCGTCGCGGTCGGCCTGGTCGGCCTTCAGGCGGAGCGCCCGCATGCCCAGGACGAGTCCGCCGGAGAGAAGGCCGAGCCCGATCAGGTTCACGAGGGTGTGGCTGACCGGGATCCTGCCCGCGTAGGCGCAGGCCAGGGCCACGTCGATGCCGGCGCAGATGATTCCGGCCCGCACCGGGTCCTGTTCCGCGACCGCCGTGCAGCTGAACGCGATGAGCGAGAGCGCCAGGAGCCACGGGGTCGATCCGGAAGGCAGCGGATCCTGCACGATGAACGGCTCCAGCACGAGCAGCCCGACGTAGGCGCCGACCGGGATCCACAGGCCTGCAGCCGACGGGAACCCCGGACGGCGCAGGATCGCCAGGGGCAGGGCCACGACCATGAGTCCCGCCAGGCAGAGGGCCAGGACGAGGAGGGGGAAGCGGTCCGGCCGATGGTCGATGCCGAAGTCGGGCAGGGTGAGCAGCGCCATGAGCAGCCCGACGACGACCAGTGTCCCGACCATGCCCCGCTCCACGCCCAGCCGCAGAGCACCCACCTCGGACGAGCGGCGGGGCTCGGAGGCGGATGCGGGGTCACGGAGAGACTGGCGGCGAGGCTGGTGGCGAGGTCGGCGGCGAGGTCGGCGGAGTCGCGGGGTCCGGGCGACGATCCGGTGGAGGAACTGCAGAGGCACGTCGCCACGCTAGGAGGGGCTCCCCGCGAGAGACGACACCCCAGAACGGGTCTCTGCGCTTCCTGGATAGGCCGCGACGCCCCGCTCCGGGCTTCCGGAGCGGGGCATCGGACGATCCTGCCTCACACGGCAGGGGTCACTTGCGGCGCGTGGTCGACGCCTTCGCCGGTGCGGACGGGGCTCGATCGACGACGCTGGTCGTGACCGACGTCCACCCCATCGACGTCCCTGTCGGCAGCGCACCGTCCCCCTTCAGGAGCACCTCGCGCTCCCCGATGAGGAGCCCGGTGTCGGGGTCGATGATGATCTCCTGGCGCGTGCCGTCGATCTCGTCGCGGCCGATGGCCACTCCGGTGCGTCCGTCGAGATCGGCGGCGCCCGGTGTCAGGGTCACCCCGGGGATCAGCGCGGCCGCACGGTACAGAGAGGCACGGACAGCGGCCGGGACGATGCCGGACCGCAGGGTGTCGGCGATCCACACCAGAGCCTCGCCGTCTCCGGACCGACCCTGACCGAGCGTGGTGCGGTAGATGTGGTTGAGCAGCTGCCGCGGGTTTCTCGGCAGGGCGGCGATCGACGCGGGCGACGGATCGGCCGGGCTCCCGTAGAAGGCGCCAGCCTTCGCCCGGAGGAACTCGCCCGGCGTGCTGTCGGCCTCCGCTGCCGCTGCCGCCGCCGACTCGGGCCCGAAGGTCTGGACGGGCTTCGCAGGATCGCGCACCCACGTCCACACCTGCGACTCGTCGGCGGGCACGTAGACCTGCCCGTCCTGCGAGGCGAGATAGCCCGTCTCGGTCCCGTCGGGAGCCTGGGTGTAGGCGGCGTAGGCCGCGTGCGTCGCGATCTCGAGGTACTGGCCGGGCCCGACGACGGGGTCGCTGTTCTTGATCGCCGCGGCGGCGGCCTCGTCGAGGGTGCCCGCTGCGGCCGCGTCGGCTCCTCCTCGCCAGCCCGCCAGGCCCACGACGTCGCCGACGACGAGCGCGACGACGAGGCCCGCCGCCGCGAGACCCGCGCCCGAGATCCAGCCGACCCGGCGCATCCTGGTGTGCGTCCTGCTGGTCGGGCTCGGAGTGGACGCCCGGCGGGCGGTGGCGGCGCGGTCGACGGCCTCGGAGTGCGCCTCCCACGCCAGGCGCTCGGCGAGTCGGGTGCGCCCCTTCATCAGGGCGGTGTCGCTCGGTCCCGTCGGCTCGTCACGAACCTTGCGGAGCAACGTCAGGTCGTCCATGTTCCACCTCCTCGGTCGCCAAGCGACCAGCAGCGGCCCGCAGGATGCGGCGCACGCGATTGATTCGTGAGCGGACGGTCCCGATGGGAACGCCCAGGGCGACAGCGACGCCCTCGTAGTCGAGGTCGCCCCACGCGTAGAGCAGGATCGTGTCGCGGTCGGCCGCGGAGAGCCGCCGGATCGCTCCGGACAGCCGACTGATCGCGAGGTTCGCCTCGAGGGCGTCGTCGGAGTGCTCGGTCGTCAGGTGGACCCGGTCGGCGTGCTGCTCGGCCCGCCACAGCTGCGCCTCCAGCCGCCGGTACCTCTTGATCAGCGTCGTGACGATCCCGTACAGCCAGGGCAGGGCGTCGTCTCGGGACGCATCGAAGGCCTCGCGTCGCTCGAAGGCGACGGTGAAGGTCTCGCTGAGGAGATCGTCGGCCGTCTGCTCGCCGAGGCGCCGCGCTGCGAACCGGTGGATGCGGACCGCATGCCGGTCGTACAGCTCGGCGAACGCCGCGGGATGGTCCCGAGCCCGCCGGATGATCTCGCTGTCTGTGCTCACACTCTGTATTGCGCGTCCGGCGGGATCGAGTTCACGTTTGCTCTGACTGCTTTCCGGCTCGAGCGCTGCCTGCGGCACGAGCGCGGCCTGCGGCACGGCCGCGGCCAGCGGCACCCGCTACGCCGCGGCCGGCGTCCAGCCGAGCTCGGGGCCGAGGTGCTCGGCGAGGTCGGTCAGGATCTGCGCGTAGTCGTCGGACTCGAGCGCGAACGGCAGCGCGAACGCGACCTCGTCGACGGCCTGATAGGCAGGATCGGCGTGCAGGGCATCCGCGATCTCGGCGGAGGTCCCGACGAGGTCGGCCGCGAAGAGCAGCCTGCCCGGGCCCTGGGGCACCCCGACGCGACCGGCCCGCGACTCGGCGTACGCGGCGTAGCGGGCGCGCTGCTCCGGCGTCGCCGAGTCGGTCGGCACGACGACGAGGCCCTGCGAGACGCGTGCGGAAGCCGCATCCTGGTGCGCCTCGCGGTAGGCGTCGATCTGGGCGCGCTGGTTGGTCGCGAAGTCGGTGCCCTGCTCGGCGCGGGTCACGCTCGACGCGAGCAGGTGGAACCCGTTCTCCCCCGCCCAGACCGCCGACCGCGTGCTGCCGACCCCGCACCAGAGCCGGTCGGCGAGGCCGGGGCTGTGGGGCTGGACGATGGCGCTGAACTCCTCGATGCCCCGTCGCTCGGGCGACTCGTTGACGACGTCGCCGCGGACGAGGTCGCGGAGCCGCAGGAGGCGGTCGTAGCCGAGGTCCTCCTGGTCTTTCGTGTCGGGGTAGATGGCGTCGCGGTACAGGTCGAAGTTCATCGGCGTCCCCGCCGAGAACCCGGGGTTGAGGCGGCCGCCGAGCAGGACGTCGACGGTTCCGAGGTCTTCGGCGAGCCGGAACGGGTTCTCGGCTCCGATGGGTGTGACCGCGGTGCCGAGCTCGATGCGGCTGGTCCGCTGCGAGGCCGCGGCCATGATCGCCACGGGCGACGAGATGCCCGGCTGGAGGTGCCGGTGGCGCAGCCACGCGCTGTCGAGGCCCAGCTCCTCCCCCCGCTCGATCACCCGGAGCGTGTCTTCGTGACCGCCCGCCGGGGCCGCAGGATCGAAGGACCCGATCGTCAGAAAACCGAGGCGCTGCAGCGGGGAACCGTGGACGGGCATGTGTCGAGTGTGGCAGGCCCGACGTCTACCGGGTCTGAGCGACGAGCGCCGCCCGCGATCGCGCCCCGGCTTTTCGAAGGAGGTTGGACATGTGGAACTTCACGGTGTTCTCGCTGATGCCCAGTTCTGCCGCGATGTCCTTGTTGGCGGCTCCGGTCGCGAGCAGGTGGAAGACCTCCCTCTCTCGCGGGCTCAGCGCCACGTCGGTCAGGGGGTGCTCGACGTCGGTCGGAGGATCGAGAGGGAGGGAGACGGACACCTCCGAACCCCACCCCCGCGTCGACGTCACCCGGAGCTCGCCGTCGAGCGCGGACACGCGTTCGGCGATGGGGCGCAGCGAGTCGTCGTGCACCGTGAGCTCTCCGCGACCGTCGTCCCGGATCCCGATCAGGAGATTCAGCCCGTCGCAGTCCCACTGCACGCGGACCCGTCGACTCTCGGCGCTGTCGACGAGTGCGAGGACCGCGCTCCGGACGATGGAGCGGGCCGCGTGTGCGACCTCTCCCGGCAGGGCCCGGCCCGTCGCCGGGGGCTCGATGAACTGGATGTCGAGGTCGCCGAACCTCACGAGCGGCCTGAGGTCGAGTCGAAGCCTGCTGAACGCACCGGCGACCGGTTCGAGCATGCTCTCCCGTTGAGCGTCGGTGGCCATGCGGATCTCGACCAGCGAGGCGGCGGCCAGCTCGATCGCCGTCGCCCGAGCGGCCTGGTCGGTCAGACGAGTCGATCGCAGGACAGCGAGGATCGACTCCATGGTCATGGCGTGGCGGTCGGCCTGCTCCGCCACGGTCTGCGCGTGCGCCAGGAGCAGTTCGCGAGTCGCGTGCGGAGTGGGTGCGTGCGAAGCCGACATGGCCCTACCCTATGCGTGCCGCTCCCCCTACCCGTTCCGGTAGGTCCAACCGTCCGATTGGGGAGCGGCAGAGACGAGCGGAGGGCCGCAGGATCGAGGGGTGAGTGATGAACCGACGCGCGCCCAGAGCGCCCTCCACCTGATCGTCGGCGAGCTCGAGGCCGTCCTCGGTCGCCTCGAGTCGGCCGAGCTCGAGGAGCTCGCCCAGGCTGTGACGGACGCCGACCGAGTCTTCGTCCACGGCGCCGGACGCTCCGGCATCGCGCTCCGGATGACGGCGATGCGGCTCATGCACCTCGGCCTGACCGTCCACGTCGTCGGAGAGACGACGACGCCCGCGATCGAGACGGGCGACATCCTGCTCGTCGCCAGCGGCTCCGGCACGACGGCGGGGATCGTCGCGGCAGCCGAAGCCGCCGGCAAGGCGGGTGCTCGGATCGCCGCGCTGACGACCGCTCGGGAGTCGACCCTGGCGGCCCTCGCCGACGTGGTGGTCGTCATCCCTGCGGCCGCGAAGCTCGACCGCTCGGGATCAGCCAGCGAGCAGTATGCGGGCAGCCTCTTCGAGCAGGCGGTCGCCCTCGTCGGCGACGCCGTGTTCCACAGCCTCTGGAAGCGATCGGGCCAGAGCGCAGACGACATGTGGCCGCGGCACGCGAACATCGAATAGCGCTGCCGGATCACCACCTCGACCTCTCCACCCAACAGAAGGAACATCATGAAACTGCAGTTCGCCATGGACACCCTGACCACCGAGAAGGCTCTCGAGCTCGCCGCCGCCGCGGCGCCCAGCGTCGACATCATCGAGCTCGGCACCCCGCTGATCAAGGCCGAGGGCCTCTCGGCGATCACCGCCATCAAGAAGGCGCACCCCGACAAGATCGTCTTCGCCGACCTCAAGACCATGGACGCCGGCGAGCTCGAGGCCGACATCGCCTTCGAGGCGGGCGCCGACCTCGTGACCGTTCTCGGCGTCGCCGGCGACAGCACCATCGTCGGGGCCGTCAAGGCCGCGAAGAAGCACGGCAAGGGCATCGTCGTCGACCTCATCGGCGTCGCCGACAAGTCGACCCGTGCCAAGGAGGTCGTCGCGCTCGGCGCCGAGTTCGTCGAGATGCACGCGGGTCTCGACGAGCAGGCAGAAGAGGGCTTCACCTTCGGCACCCTGCTCGATGACGGCAAGACCTCCGGCGTGCCGTTCTCCGTCGCCGGCGGCGTGAAGGTCGACACCATCGGCTCCGTGCAGGACTCCGGCGCCACGGTCGCGGTCGCGGGCGCTGCCATCTACGGCGCCCCCGACGTCGCTGCCGCCGCCGCGGAGCTCCGCGCCGCCATCAAGTAGCTCGCGATGCGACGAGGGGCCCCGGCGAGTGTCGTCGGGGCCCTTCGTGTCTCTGCGCGGAGACAGTCCTCCGCGACAGGTCATTCTCGGAAGGCGTGACCGGACTGGTGCAGCCGGAGAGCGAACTGCCGCCCCCGGTCAGTCGGCCGCGGGTCGGGCCGGTGCAGGGCCGGTCGTCTGCCGGACCTCGAGAACCGTCGGCACCTCGTGGAGCCGCCCCGGCCCCGCGTAGCCGTCGATGCGTTCCAGCAGGAACTCCGCAGCCTTCCTCCCGATCTGAAAGCTCCCGTTCTGGATCGTGGTCAGCGACACCCGCCGGATGCCCGCGAGGTAGGTGTCGTCATAGCCGACCAGAGACACGTCACCAGGCACGGACAACCCGAGATCGGCCGCGGCGGCCAGAGCGCCGAGTGCGAGAAGGTCGTTGTACGCGATCAGGGCCGTCGGAGCGGTGCGCATCCGGAGGACCCGCAGAGTGGCCGCGTATCCCGACTCCTCCGTCATCCCGGCGTCTACGACCTCGACCTCGGCACCGAGCCCCGCCTCGACCATCGCACGCCGGTAGCCCTCTTCGCGGAGGGCACCCACCCGCTGTGGGCCGCGAAGACACAGGATCCGTCTATGCCCGAGGGTGATGAGGTGCTCCGTGGCGAGACGGGCCCCTGCGACGTCGTCGTTGGCGACGACATCCGCTCCGAGCTCTTCCGGGTCGTACGTGCCGGCGAGGACCACCGGCGTGCGTCCGCGGAGAGCTGCGAGATCGACGACCTCGTCGGAGGTGCCGAGAGCGACGATGCCGTCGACGCGCTGCCGCGAGAGGATCTGGACGGACGACCTCCCGACTCTCTGGTTGCTGGCCGAATCGACGAGCAGGGGTGCCACCCCCGCCGGCTCGAATGCCGTGCTCAGTCCGTCCAGGAGGTCGACGTACCAGGGATTGCGGATGTCGTTGATCAGGATGCCGACGGCGCCTGTCCCGTTGCCCGCCAGCGCGCGAGCCACGCGGTTCGGCTCGTAGCCGAGCTCGTTCATCGCCTGGTGAACGGCGGATCTCCGCTCTGGGCTGACCCCGGGGTCTCCGCGGAGCACGAGGGAGACGAGCGACTTCGAGACGTCCGCACTGCGTGCGACGTCGCGGATGGTCGGGGCCCGATCCTGGCGTCGGCCACCGCGCTCCTCGTCCATGTCTTCAGATTAGGGCTTGCGCTGTCTCGCTTCTGCGCTATCTTGGACCGGTCCAGACATGTCGGGACAATCGCACAACACGATGAAGTGGAAGCCGATGGCCCTCTCGAAGCCCAAGATCTCGATGAACGTCACGACGACCTTCCACGGGAACGTCGTGACGGACATCCAGCATGCGCGAGCCGCCGGTTTCGGAGCGGTCGAACTGCAATCCCCCAAGCTGTACCGCTACCTCGACGCCGGCTACGACATGCAGACGCTCCCCGGCCTGCTCGACGGTCTCGAGGTGTCGGGCCTCGGCGCCGTGCTCGACATCGAGCGTCAGGATGCAGGGCGGTCCGTCTTCCTGGCGGAGGTGCGCCGGATGTGCGAGATCGCGGTCGTCGTGGGAGCACCTGTCGTCCAGCTCTGCACGGGGCCGCTCGACCGCGAGGTCGTCGTCGACTTCCGCGCCGGACGCCTGACCGACGACGACGGCCGGTATCGGGCGACTCTCGGCCTGGACGAGCGCGCAGCCGTCCGCGTCGCCGGCGCCAACGTCCGGGACGCCGCAGACATCGCCTCCGGCTACGGGCTCGACATCTACCTCGAACCGCTCGCCTGGGCGCACCTCAACCGCTGCCGTCACGCCCTCCAGCTCATCGAGGAGGCGGGTCGGGACAACGTCGGGATCGCCCTCGACACCTGGCATTTCTGGACCACGGGCGACACGCTCGACGAGGTCCGCGCCCTTCCCGCGGAGCTCATCAAGGCTGTGCACCTCTCGGACGGCCTCGATCTGGATCGCCAGAACGACGTCCCCGACCAGACCCGACACCGGGACGTCGTCATCGGCGGAGGAGCGATTCCCCTGCAGCAGTGGGTCGACGCGATCAAGACGACCGGCTACGACGGCTGGTGGGTGTCCGAGATGTTCTCGACCCGGGCCAACGAGCAGGATCCGCTGGCGATGGCGACGGCGATGCACACTCTCCTCGCGACGCTGGTGGGCTGATGCAGCGCTTCGCACTGATCGGCGCCGGCTTCATCGGGGCCGTCCACGCCGAGAATCTCGCCGCGAATCCCTCGGTCGACCTCGTCGTCGTCTACGACGTCGACCTCTCCCGCGCGAGGGCGCTGACCGGCCGCTTCGGCGGTCGCCCGACTGACGACGAGTCCGACGCATTCGACCCCTCGGAGGTGGACGCGGTCTTCGTCGCATCCTCGACCGACACGCATGCCGCACACCTGCGGAGGGCAGCCGACGCAGGTCTCGCCGTACTGTGCGAGAAGCCCCTCGCGCCCACCCTGGCCGAGGCGACTGAGGTGGTGGAGTACGTAGAGGCGTCGGGGATCGTCGCCATGGTCGATTTCAACCGCCGGTTCGATCGCGACCACGCGCACCTGAAGCGCATCATCGACGAGGGCGGCATCGGCGCGATCGAGCTCGTTCAGATGAGCTCGCGGGGGCCGTCCCTTCCCCCTGTCGACTACCTGCGGGTGTCAGGCGGGCAGCTGCGCGACCAGACGGTCCACTTCTTCGACCTGTGCCGCTGGATAGCGGGCCAGGATCCCGTCTCGGTCGCCGCCACAGGATCGGTCCTGGTCGATCCTGCTCTCACCGGGTTCGGCGACGTGGACACCTCCGTGGCCACGCTCACGCTGCCCTCGGGAGCTCTCGTCCAGATCGACAGCGTCCGACGGACCGGGTACGGATACGACGAGAGGATCGAGGTGATGGGATCCTCCGGGCTCGTCGAGTCTCGCCGACAGTCCCCCGGGAACGTCTCGCAGTACAGCAGCACCGGGATCGTGAGCACCGGGCTCTACGCCGGCTGGTTCGAACGCGTGCGCCCCACCTATGCGGCCGCCCTCGCTGCGTTCGTGACCGCGCTCGAGACACGGACCCCCTCGCCCGCTCCCCTGCGGGACGGCCTCAGAGCCCAGGCCATCGCCGAGGCCGCGACGGCCTCGCTCGGGAGCGGTCGGACCGAGACCGTCGTGTACTGACACTCCTCCGTCTTCATACTCCCAGGAGGACTCGAGGACGGCGTATGTCTAGACATTCTATTGACAGAACAAGGCTGACGAGTCAGTCTGAGCACCAGGCAACGATGCCGACGAGAAAGACAGCCAGCCCCCGGGACTGACTCTCCTTTCCCCGAAGGCTCTGAGCGAGCGAGACGAATCCGGATCGCCTTCACCTAGAGGAAAAGGAATACTCATGAATCTCACGTCACGACGGCGGCTGCTCCTCGTCGGAGCATCCGTCGCCACGCTCGGCCTGACACTCTCGGCATGCAGCTCCGGGGGTGCGCAGAGCACGAAGTCCGCTTCCAGCGCCGACTGCAAGAGCAACACCTACACGATCGCGATGATCACCCACGAGGCGCCGGGCGACACGTTCTGGGACAAGATCCGCGCCGGAGCGCAGGCAGCCGCGAAGAACGAGTGCATCAAGCTCAACTACTCGGCCGACCCGCAGGCGGACAAGCAGGCTCAGCTCATTCAGACTGCGGTCGACTCGAAGGTCGACGGCATCGCGACCACCCTGGTCACCCCCGATGCACTGGCAGGCTCCGTGAAGGCTGCCACGGATGCCGGCATCCCCCTCGTCGGCTTCAACTCGGGCATCGACGCCTACAAGAAACTCGGAGCCCTCGAGTACTTCGGCTCGGACGAGACCCTCGCGGGGCAGACCGTCGGCGAGCGCCTCACCTCGCAGGGCGTCAAACACCCCCTGTGCGTCATCCAGGCGGCTGGTTCAGTGGCCCTCGAGGCCCGTTGCGCCGGTGTCAAGGCGAAGAACCCGGGCACCGAGAACATGCAGGTGAACGGGACGGACGACTCCGCCGTGGTGTCCAGCATCCAGGCCAAACTGACTCAGGACCCCTCGATCGACGCGATCGTGACGCTCGGCGCACCCATCGCCATGGACGCACTGAAGTCGATGTCCGCAGCGAACAGCAAGGCCAAGCTCGTGACCTTCGACCTCAACGTCGATGCGGCTCAGGCCATCAAGGACGGCAAGATCGAGTTCTCCGTCGACCAGCAGCCGTACGTCCAGGGCTACATGGCCGTCACGGCGCTCTACCTCTACCTCAAGAACGGCAACGACATCGGCGGCGGCGGCCCGGTGCTGACCGGGCCGTCCTTCGTCGACAAGTCGAACATCGCGAAGATCCTTCCCTTCGCCAAGAACAACACTCGTTGATCCGACGGGCGGCTCACTTCACGAGCCGCCCCTTCCGTTTCCAGATCGAAGGACAGATTCATGAGTCAAGAAACGAGTGCGGCCCCGGCGGTCACGACCTCGGACGCATCCAACCGGGTCTCGCTCACGTGGTCGAATCGACTGCTGCGCCGACCCGACTTCGCGGCGGCAGTCGCCGCCGTCATCATCCTGCTGTTCTTCTTCGTGATCGCACCGTCCTTTCGATCGCCCGATTCGATCTTCACGGTCCTGTATCAGTCGTCCACGATCGGGATCGTCGCGGTGGCCGTCGGCATGCTCATGATCGGCGGCGAGTTCGACCTCTCGGCCGGCGTCATGGTCACGACGGCAGGACTCGTGAACGCTCTCTTCAGCTACTATCTCGGCGTCAATCTCATCGTCGGCGCTCTCGTGTCGCTGGTCTTCTGCCTCGCGATCGGTTTCCTGAACGGATACCTCGTCATGCGGACGGGCATCCCCAGCTTCTTGATCACTCTGGGGTCGTTCTTCGTCCTTCAGGGAGCCAACCTGGGTGTGACGAAGCTGGTCTCCGGCGCCGTCTCCAGTCCTGACATCTCGAAGATGGGGGGCTTCTCCCCGATCTCGTCCTTCTTCGCGGGATCCTTCGTCGTCGGAGGCGTGACCGTGTGGAACACCGTCATCTTCTGGATCGTCTTCGTGGCGATCTCCGGTTGGATCCTCCACCGGACCAAGGTGGGGAACTGGATCTACGCGGTGGGAGGCAACGCGGCGTCTGCTCGTGCCGTAGGCGTCCCCGTCCGACGGGTGAAGATCGGGCTCTTCATGACCGTGTCGTTCCTGGCCTGGTTCGTCGGAATGCACAGCCTCTACCGCTTCAACACGCTGCAGGCCGGAAACGGGGTCGGCAACGAGTTCCTCTACATCATCGCGGCCGTCGTGGGCGGCACGTTGATGACGGGGGGCTACGGCAACGCTCTCGGCGTCGCCATCGGTGCCTTCATCTTCGGGATGACCTCACTCGGAATCGTCTTCGCGGGCTGGGACCCGAACTGGTTCCGGACGTTCCTCGGTGTGATGCTCGTCCTCGCTGTCCTCATGAACCTGTACATCAAACGACTCTCCACGGCAAGGAAGGTGGGTTAGCCCATGACAGAGACAGTCGAGTCGGCATCGAGAGTCGCGACGGGTGTTCCGCTCATCGAGATGATCGACGTCGGAAAGTCCTACGGAGCGATTCGCGCGATCAAGGGCATCAGCCTGACCGTGCGCGCCGGAGAAGTGACGTGCGTCCTCGGCGACAACGGTGCCGGCAAATCGACCCTGATCAAGATCATGGCGGGCCTTCACGATCACAACGAGGGCACGATGTTGATCTCGGGCAAGGAGACCACGTTCTCTTCCCCCCGCGAGGCCCTCGCTGCCGGGATCGCGACCGTGTATCAGGACCTCGCCGTCGTGGGGCTGATGGAGACCTGGCGCAACTTCTTCCTCGGAGCCGAACTCGTCGGCAGCAGGATCCCGTTCTCCGGCCTCCGCATCCGGGAGATGAAGGAGATCGCGGATCAGGAACTGAGGAAGATGGGTGTCGTCGTGAAGGACATCGACCAGCCCATCGGCACACTCTCCGGTGGTCAACGACAGTGCGTGGCCATTGCGCGCGCCGTCTACTTCGGTGCCAAGGTCCTCATTCTGGACGAGCCCACGGCCGCTCTCGGTGTGAAGCAGTCGGGCGTCGTCCTGAAGTACACCGCGGCCGCTCGTGATGCGGGGCTCGGCGTCGTCTTCATCACGCACAACCCGCACCACGCCTACATGGTCGGCAATCACTTCACGATCCTGAAGCTCGGCCAGACCGTGCTCGACAAGCGGCGAGATGAAGTCGAACTCGACGAACTGACCCGCCAGATGGCCGGAGGCGATGAACTCACCGAACTGAGTCACGAGCTCAAGGCCCTCGGCGGCATGACGTCCGCCATCCACACGCTCGACTCCGAGATCGAGGCGAACGAGCCCTGACGCCGCCGGGACGTCACTCGTGGCGCTTCCCTGCCCGACGGTCCGCAGGAGGATTCGATGGCACCGCGCCCGGGGCGGGCGCTCCCAGAGTCCGTCGCGTCCAATCCCCCAGGGCTCTGGTCGCGGTCTTCGAGAGGACGGCCTGGGGCATCATGCTGGTGAATCCGTGGAAGGCGCCTGGCCAGACGTGCAGTTCGGCGTCGACTCCTGCGGCCCAGAGGGCACTGGCATAGGCGACCGTCTCGTCGCGGAACACCTCGGTGCTTCCGCAGTCGATGTAGGTCCGAGGCAGACCCTGGAGGTCTCCGGCGCGGGCGGGTGCGGCGTAGACGGAGACGTCGTCGGTGGCGCGGCGAGCGCCGAGGTAGGCGTCCCAGCCGAAGCGGGTCATCTGCCGGTCAGCGACCCCGACACCGTCGATCTGGAGCGTCGACACCGTGTTGTCGCGGTCGTCGAGCATGGGCGAGACGAGGATCTGCGCCAGCAGGTCCGGGCCCTTCCGGTCGCGGGCGAGGAGGGCCGTGCCGGTGGCGAGCCCGCCGCCGGCGCTCTGACCGGCGATCACGATCCGGTCGGGGTCGATGCCGAGCTCGTCGGCGTGGGCGGCGACCCAGACCAGACCGGCGTAGCAGTCCTCGACGGGATACGGGTTGGGAAATTCAGGGGCCAGGCGGTAGTCGATGCTGAGGAGGACGACGTCGTGGTCGAGGAGCCAGTCGTCGTACGAGTCGAGGTTGCCGAGGTGGTGACCGAACATCATCCCGCCACCGTGGATCGTGTAGACGGCGGCGGTCGAACCGGTGCGGCCGATGCGCTGGATGACGGCCAGCTGAATGGGGTCGCCCAGGTGCCCGGGAACGGTGACGCTTCGGCGTTCGTAGCCCCGGGTGCGGAGCTGTGCGTCGAGTTCTTCTTCGGTCGTGTCGAGTCGGCGCATGCGAGGCAGCATCTCGTTCGACAGGGTGAAGGGCCCTCGAGCCTCGAGGGCGGTGAGGAACGTCTGGAGTTCGGGGTCGAACGGGGGGCGGACGCTGCGGTCAGACATGGGTGGGCTCCGGGGTGGTGGTGGTGGTGCGGCGGGCACGGATGATGCCGAGCGCGACGAGGGCTGCGGCGAGGGCGGTGATCGTCAGGCCGGCGACGGTGAGGGCGGTCTCGAACGTGTCGACACGCGTCGGTGTCCACGACCCGCTCGTGATGCTGCCGGTCACGAGGGCGGCGAGGAGGGTGCCGGTGGCGGTGATGCCGACCGCGGTCGCGATCTCGCTCGCCGTGTCGATGAGGGCTGCACCGATCGAGGTGCGGTTCTCGGGCAGGCCCCGAAGGACGTTGTTGCCGGCGACGACGCCGACGACCCGCATCCCTGCAGCCACGAGGACGAGCGCGAGGGCGACCCAGACGTATCCGAACCGGGCGAGGCTCGCGAACACGGCGAGACCGGCGACCACGGAGGCGGCGCTCATCCACGCGGCGCGGCCGAGGCCCACCCGGGTCACGAACGGTCCGACGAGCCGTCCGCTCGCGAGGAGGACGACGACCTGGGGCAGGGTGCCGACGGCGGCGAGAGCCGGCGACCACCCCCACGCGAGCTGCAGCTGCAGAGTGACCAGGTACGACAGGCCCGCCATGGCGAGACCCGCGGCTGCTTTGTAGGCCAGGCCACTCGAGACCAGGGGTGTGGCGATGAGATGCAGGTCGAGGAGGGGAGAGCGGGCCGACCGCTCCCGGATCACGAAGGCGGCGATCGAGAGGGCTGTGACAGAGACTGAACCCCAGGACAGCCCTGCACCGGCGTGGGTGACGAAGAGCGTGGGTGTGACCAGGATGCCGACGACGGTCACGCTGCCCAGGACCGCGCCGACGACGTCGATCGGATCACGGTGCAGGTCGGCCTTCTGATCGGTGCTGACACCGACACGGATGCCGACGAAGGCGAGGGCTGCGATGGGAGCCGTGGCCAGCAGGAGCACCTGCCAGGGGGCGACCGCGAGCACGAACCCGCCGACAGTCGGTGCGATGGCCAGACCGACGAGCCCCGCAGTGGAGATCACGGTCAGCGCCCGCACGCGGAGATCCTGCCCCGCGAACAAGCGGAACGCCAGCGCCATCGTTCCCGGCGTCGTCATCGCCGCAGCGACTCCCATGAGCGCCCGGACGACGATGAGCTGTTCCGTCGACGTGACGAACACGGTCAGGATGCTGGCTGCGGCGAGGAGGACGAGACCGGTGAGCATGACCCGGCGTCGGCCGAAGCGATCGGCCACCGCTCCGAAAAGGAGCATCAGACCGCCGAAGGCTGCCGAGTACGCTCCCGACACCCATTGCAGGGCTGCGGTCGCCGCTCCCAGGTCGCGGCCGATGGTGGGAAGGGCGACGTTCAGGATCGAGTTGTCGAGCATCTCGAACAGGAACACGGCCGACAGCCCGGCCAGGGCGACCCACGCATCACGCAACCGCTCCGGTGGAGCGGTGACGCGGGATGAGGTTCTTGATTGCATCGACACAGGCGCACTCCTTCGAGGAAGAAGTGGCGACTCCCATGAGACCGCGTGCGCATTTCCGCCGACCGAGGCCGGGCGGGATTTTTCCCTCTGCAAGAAACGTACAGCATGAGGACGGGCTCGCGCTCCTGACGCGACGCGGTCAGCCGTGCGTCGTGTTCGCCCTCATCTCGCCGGGCAGAACGAACGGCCGGACGGCCAGCTGGCGAGCGTAAAAGAGAAGGCATGAAGGTCATCGGAGTCACGAAGTTCGGAGGGCCCGACGCCCTCGCCATCCACGAGGTCGAGGAGCCGCACGCGGGTCCGGGCGAGGTTCGCATCGAGGTGAAGGCGTTCGCGGTCAGCCCCACGGACACCGGTGTCCGTGCTGGCGGACGCGATCTCAGCCAGGCTGGCGAACCGCCGTACGTGCCGGGCATGGACGCCGCGGGCGTCGTCGACGAGGTCGGCGAAGGGGTGACGGAGTGGAAAGAGGGCGACGAGGTCATGGCCATCGCTCTCCCGCTCCGGGGTCACGGCGGGGCGTATGTCCAGGAGCTCGTGGCACCCGTGGACTCCATCGCCCGGATTCCGGCAGGCACGTCTTTCGAGGAGGCCAGCACGATCCCGATGAACGGCCTCACGGCGGTGCAGATCCTGGAGAAGGCGGGTCTGGCGGCCGGGCAGACGCTCCTCGTGACGGGTGCCCCGGGACTCCTCGGGAACTACCTGGTGCAGCTGGCGGAACAGGAGGGCATCGTCGTCATCGCAGATGCCGCCGACAAGGACCGCGCGCTCGTCGAGTCGCTCGGCGCGGACCACATCGTGCCGCGAGGCGATGAGTTCGTGGCTGCTGTGCAGGCGATCGCCCCGCACGGGGTCGACGCGATCGCTGACACAGCACTGCTCCACGAGCAGGCCGTCCCACTGCTCCGAGAGGGCGGGGTGTTCCTCGCCGTGCGCGGCTGGCAGGGCGACGGGACCCCGGGCGTCCGGTTCGAACAGGTGATGGTGTTCGACGAGTACCACTCCCACACCAAGCTCGACCGGCTGCGGCAGGCCGTCGAGGACGGCGTGCTCACACCGCGGGTCTCCGAAGTGCTGCCTGCGGCGGAGCCGGGGACGTCCGCTGACGCGCACCGCCGGCTCGAGGCAGGGGGCACCCGCGGCAGGTTAGTCCTGACCTGGTGAGACCTCGGCAGCACGACACGGGCGATCAATCCTCGAGAGCTCGTGCGCGGCGGTAGAACGTCGACCGGGGTGACCCGAGATCACACAAAACCCCGCCGCGGCCTCTCCCCTTCATGAGTCGCGCAGCATTGCGGATCTGCCCGTCGGAAATCCTTCGTGGATGGCGACCAAGATCCGCATCCACCTGTCGACGCTTGCTGACCGAGTCAGCCGTTCGCTCCCTCTTGATGTGGCGCTCCATCTGCGCCAAGGCTGAGATCACCCTGGAGGCCATCGACCCTGCGGGGTTCGTCGTATCCACATCCCCTCCCCCAAAGTTCAACACCTGCAGCCCCTCCGACCGCAGCCACAGTCTCCCCTGCGAATTCGAGCATGTTCTGCGTCAACCGGCCCAACCGCTCCAATGACGTGACGACGAGTGTGTCACCGTCACGAATGGCTTCGAGAGCCCCATGAAAGCCCGACCGGGGACGCTCGAGCACCCCACACCCCGTGATCGACGTAGGGATCATCTCTTCGAACGCCAGCAGCGAATAGGTCCGCTTCCTGCCGATCCATAGTCCGCTGCTCAGTCGACCCATACGTAGCCGATCGGCTTGCCCTTTAGGCATCCCACGTGTCCCAGAACTATCGATGGGGACTGCTGTCGGTTTGGTTGACTCCTGCGCTGTGAGGATTTCGGTTCTCACGGAAGGATGGTCGCACGTCATTCATCGGAGGCTTATACACCGTTCGAGAACGAGAAGCTCCTCGGCCAGGTGCTCGGCTCCGATCGAGACAGCGTCGTCGTCGCGTCTAAGTTCGCCACCGACTTCACCGACGACGGCCAGCCGATCGGTCTCGACGGCTCCCCAGAGCATGCACGACGGGCCATCGACCGGTCCCTCAGGCACCTCGGCACCGACCACGTCGACCTCTGGTACCTCCACCGGGCGGACCCGAACGTCCCGATCGAGGACACCGTCGGCGCGATGGCTGAAGCTGTGACCGCCGGTAAGGCCCGCTACATCGGCGTCTCCGAGACGTCAGCCGAGACCCTGCGCCGGGCGCACGCGACGTTCCCGATCACGGCGATCCAGTCCGAGTACAGCCTCTTCGAGCGCGACGCCGAGCACAACGGCG
>NZ_BAABAU010000011.1 GCF_039537585.1 Frondihabitans peucedani | reverse complement strand
GGCCCGAGAAATCCCGTGTGAATCTGTCAGGACCACCTGATAAGCCTAAATACTCCCAGATGACCGATAGCGGACAAGTACCGTGAGGGAAAGGTGAAAAGTACCCCGGGAGGGGAGTGAAATAGTACCTGAAACCGTTTGCTTACAAACCGTTGGAGCCTCCTTAGTAGGGGTGACAGCGTGCCTTTTGAAGAATGAGCCTGCGAGTTAGCGATATGTGGCGAGGTTAACCCGTGAGGGGTAGCCGTAGCGAAAGCGAGTCTGAATAGGGCGATTCAGTCGCATGTCCTAGACCCGAAGCGAAGTGATCTATCCATGGCCAGGTTGAAGCGACGGTAAGACGTCGTGGAGGACCGAACCCACTTCAGTTGAAAATGGAGGGGATGAGCTGTGGATAGGGGTGAAAGGCCAATCAAACTTCGTGATAGCTGGTTCTCTCCGAAATGCATTTAGGTGCAGCGTTGCGTGTTTCTTGCCGGAGGTAGAGCTACTGGATGGCCGATGGGGCCCAAAAGCTTACTGACGTCAGCCAAACTCCGAATGCCGGTAAGTGAGAGCGCAGCAGTGAGACGGTGGGGGATAAGCTTCATCGTCGAGAGGGAAACAACCCAGACTACCAACTAAGGTCCCTAAGCGTGTGCTAAGTGGGAAAGGATGTGGAGTTGCAGAGACAACCAGGAGGTTGGCTTAGAAGCAGCCACCCTTGAAAGAGTGCGTAATAGCTCACTGGTCAAGTGATTCCGCGCCGACAATGTAACGGGGCTCAAGCACACCACCGAAGTTGTAGAATTCGTATATACAGATTAGCCTTCGTGGTTCAGTCGTACGGATTGGTAGGAGAGCGTCGTGTGGCGAGTGAAGCGGCGGTGGAAACCAGCCGTGGACGCCACACGAGTGAGAATGCAGGCATGAGTAGCGAAAGACGGGTGAGAAACCCGTCCTCCGAAAGACCAAGGGTTCCAGGGCCAGGTTAATCCGCCCTGGGTAAGTCGGGACCTAAGGCGAGGCCGACAGGCGTAGTCGATGGACAACGGGTTGATATTCCCGTACCGGCGAAAAACCGCCCAAGCTAATCCAGTGGTGCTAAGAGTCCTAACCCGGTTGAACGGATCCCTTCGGGGTGATGTCGGCCGGTCTAACGCTCGACCCCATGCTGGTGCGGTTAGCGTATTAACAGGTGTGACGCAGGAAGGTAGCTGAGCCAGGCGATGGTATCCGTAAGGTGAACCTGGTGTAAGGATGTAGGGCTGACGATAGGCAAATCCGTCGTCAATGACGCTTGAGATCCGATGCGTACCCCGATTGGGGGAATTCAGTGATCCTATGCTGCCGAGAAAAGCATCGACGCGAGGTTTTAGCCGCCCGTACCCCAAACCGACTCAGGTGGTCAGGTAGAGAATACCAAGGAGATCGAGAGAATCGTGGTTAAGGAACTCGGCAAAATGCCCCCGTAACTTCGGGAGAAGGGGGGCCGGAACCGTGAACGGATTTACTCCGGGAGCGGGAAAGGCCGCAGAGACCAGTGGGAAGCGACTGTTTACTAAAAACACAGGTCCGTGCCAAGTCGCAAGACGATGTATACGGACTGACGCCTGCCCGGTGCTGGAAGGTTAAGAGGAAGGGTTAGCGCAAGCGAAGCTCAGAATTTAAGCCCCAGTAAACGGCGGTGGTAACTATAACCATCCTAAGGTAGCGAAATTCCTTGTCGGGTAAGTTCCGACCTGCACGAATGGCGTAACGACTTCCCAGCTGTCTCAACCGCGAACTCGGCGAAATTGCACTACGAGTAAAGATGCTCGTTACGCGCAGCAGGACGGAAAGACCCCGTGACCTTTACTACAGCTTGGTATTGGTGTTCGGAGTGGCTTGTGTAGGATAGGTGGGAGACTGTGAAGCTCGGACGCTAGTTCGGGTGGAGTCATTGTTGAAATACCACTCTGGTCACTTTGGATATCTAACTACGAACCGTGATCCGGTTCTGGGACAGTGCCTGGTGGGTAGTTTAACTGGGGCGGTTGCCTCCTAAAAAGTAACGGAGGCGCCCAAAGGTTCCCTCAACCTGGTTGGCAATCAGGTGTCGAGTGTAAGTGCACAAGGGAGCTTGACTGTGAGACTGACAAGTCGAGCAGGGACGAAAGTCGGGACTAGTGATCCGGCAGTGGCTTGTGGAAGCGCTGTCGCTCAACGGATAAAAGGTACCTCGGGGATAACAGGCTGATCTTGCCCAAGAGTCCATATCGACGGCATGGTTTGGCACCTCGATGTCGGCTCGTCGCATCCTGGGGCTGGAGTAGGTCCCAAGGGTTGGGCTGTTCGCCCATTAAAGCGGTACGCGAGCTGGGTTTAGAACGTCGTGAGACAGTTCGGTCCCTATCCGCTGCGCGCGTAGGAAATTTGAGAAGATCTATCCCTAGTACGAGAGGACCGGGATGGACGAACCTCTGGTGTGTCAGTTGTTCTGCCAAGGGCACCGCTGATTAGCTACGTTCGGAACGGATAACCGCTGAAAGCATCTAAGCGGGAAGCCGGCTTCGAGATGAGATTTCCATCCCCTTCGGGGGGAGAGGCTCCCAGCTAGACTACTGGGTTGATAGGCCGGATGTGGAAGCGAGGACTAACGACTCGTGGAGCTGACCGGTACTAATAAGCCGATAACTTGACAACACCCCAACCATCACGTCCTGTGTGGTTGGCAGTGATGCTTGCGTCCACTCTGTGGTTCCCGAAACACGGTCGA
>NZ_BAABAU010000010.1 GCF_039537585.1 Frondihabitans peucedani | reverse complement strand
GGATGGTCGGGTGCTTGGTTTCTTTGAGATTGAAATGGACAACAATCGTCAGATTGTTTTGTTCTTTTGGTCAGCATCAAACTTGCAGTGGTCAGCCTATTCCGGTTGCTGCTGTGTTTTTCTTTTACGGAGAGTTTGATCCTGGCTCAGGACGAACGCTGGCGGCGTGCTTAACACATGCAAGTCGAACGATGAACTGGAGCTTGCTCCAGGGATTAGTGGCGAACGGGTGAGTAACACGTGAGTAACCTGCCCTTGACTCTGGGATAAGCGTTGGAAACGACGTCTAATACCGGATATGAACTGTGACGGCATCGTCTGCAGTTGGAAAGAATTTTGGTCAAGGATGGACTCGCGGCCTATCAGGTAGTTGGTGAGGTAATGGCTCACCAAGCCGACGACGGGTAGCCGGCCTGAGAGGGTGACCGGCCACACTGGGACTGAGACACGGCCCAGACTCCTACGGGAGGCAGCAGTGGGGAATATTGCACAATGGGCGAAAGCCTGATGCAGCAACGCCGCGTGAGGGACGACGGCCTTCGGGTTGTAAACCTCTTTTAGTAGGGAAGAAGCGAAAGTGACGGTACCTGCAGAAAAAGCACCGGCTAACTACGTGCCAGCAGCCGCGGTAATACGTAGGGTGCAAGCGTTGTCCGGAATTATTGGGCGTAAAGAGCTCGTAGGCGGTTTGTCGCGTCTGCTGTGAAATCTGGGGGCTCAACCCCCAGCCTGCAGTGGGTACGGGCAGACTAGAGTGCGGTAGGGGAGATTGGAATTCCTGGTGTAGCGGTGGAATGCGCAGATATCAGGAGGAACACCGATGGCGAAGGCAGATCTCTGGGCCGTAACTGACGCTGAGGAGCGAAAGCATGGGGAGCGAACAGGATTAGATACCCTGGTAGTCCATGCCGTAAACGTTGGGAACTAGATGTAGGGGCCATTCCACGGTTTCTGTGTCGCAGCTAACGCATTAAGTTCCCCGCCTGGGGAGTACGGCCGCAAGGCTAAAACTCAAAGGAATTGACGGGGGCCCGCACAAGCGGCGGAGCATGCGGATTAATTCGATGCAACGCGAAGAACCTTACCAAGGCTTGACATATACCGGAAACGTCCAGAGATGGTCGCCCCGCAAGGTCGGTATACAGGTGGTGCATGGTTGTCGTCAGCTCGTGTCGTGAGATGTTGGGTTAAGTCCCGCAACGAGCGCAACCCTCGTTCTATGTTGCCAGCACGTTATGGTGGGAACTCATAGGAGACTGCCGGGGTCAACTCGGAGGAAGGTGGGGATGACGTCAAATCATCATGCCCCTTATGTCTTGGGCTTCACGCATGCTACAATGGCCGATACAAAGGGCTGCGATACCGTAAGGTGGAGCGAATCCCAAAAAGTCGGTCTCAGTTCGGATTGAGGTCTGCAACTCGACCTCATGAAGTCGGAGTCGCTAGTAATCGCAGATCAGCAACGCTGCGGTGAATACGTTCCCGGGCCTTGTACACACCGCCCGTCAAGTCATGAAAGTCGGTAACACCCGAAGCCGGTGGCCCAACCCCTTGTGGGAGGGAGCTGTCGAAGGTGGGATCGGTGATTAGGACTAAGTCGTAACAAGGTAGCCGTACCGGAAGGTGCGGCTGGATCACCTCCTTTCTAAGGAGCATGTACCAGCCCGTCTGTCTACAGCGGGAACTTCTGGTCAAGTCACACCACAGCGAATGTCTGTGGGTGGCGCTCATGGGTGGAACATTGACAGTGGCCTTCATGGTGAAGGTTCTTTTCTCAGTACGACCCGCTTTGGTGGGTTTGGAACGGCGAAGAGCTGGATCGGTGGGGGCGTGCACGTTGTTGGGTCCTGAGGGACCAAACTTGCTAGCCGCGTGAGTGGTTGGCGGTTGAACTCCTCTCGCGGACCTTGAGAGGCCGGCATCACTTGCTGGTTGATCTTGGTGTCGCCCGTTTTTTGAGAACTACACAGTGGACGCGAGCATCTTGAGCTCACGAAACCTCCTTAGCGGGGTGAGTGGGTTCGAGTGCAATTTCTTCCCAACCGGTTTCACCGGTTGGGTAACGAGATAACACTGATATGCCGCGCAGATCGTTTCCGCCTTCGGGTGGGAGCGCTATTTGTTGCGGTTCTTTGTGGTCAAGTTTTTAAGAGCAAACGGTGGATGCCTTGGCATCTGGAGCCGAAGAAGGACGTAGAAATCTGCGATAAGCCTCGGGGAGCTGATAATCGAGCTGTGATCCGAGGGTGTCCGAATGGGGAAACCCCGCCAGGCGGCGTGCTGACCTGGTGACTCCCGCCTGAATATATAGGGCGGGTAGAGGGAACGTGGGGAAGTGAAACATCTCAGTACCCACAGGAAGAGAAAACAACAGTGATTCCGTGAGTAGTGGCGAGCGAAATCGGAAGAGGCTAAACCGAATCATGTGTGATAGACGGCGGTCGTTGCATGGTCGGGGTTGTGGGACGTGTTGTTCAGATCTGCCGGTCTGGAACAGTTACAGCGCAGTATAGGCGAACAGGATTGAAAGCCTGGTCATAGAGGGTGCCAACCCCGTAGCCGAAATGGTGTTGCTGGCTGAATGCGTATCCCAAGTAGCACG
>NZ_BAABAU010000009.1 GCF_039537585.1 Frondihabitans peucedani | reverse complement strand
GCGGGCTCGTTCTCGTTCTCCGACTTCGCGCCTCCAGCACGGCGCGATCCGAAGTCTCGCGACGCCTCCGGGCGGCGGGAGACGAGTCCGGAGAATGGACGCTCCGGACGACCCGATAGGGCCCGCCCTCTTCCCCCGGGGAGAGGGCGGGCTTTCTCATTGCCGTCCCGCGGTACCGCGGCCAGGCATGGTCATGTGTCGAATCGGAAGTTCGCCACTGTGCTTCGTGGCCGGTGCAAAAGTGGCCCGGCTCCGTCCGACAAGGCCTACTGCCGGGGCTGCGGTTCACCGTCACCAGAACTCACTCCGGACTACCTCTTCAAGACGGCCTGATCGAGGCCATTCCGGGGGAGCGGTCACAGCCGCCGATCGTCCGGAAGACGATCCTCTACCGGACGACGAAATGAAGTCTGGTTGGCTGAGTGAGTGACGGCTACCGAAGTGATCCTCGTTCACGGCTTGTATCACCAGCCGCAGCACATGCAGCCGCTCCGGGCCGCGCTCGAAGAGCGGGGTGCGATCGTGCACGTCCCGCGCCTGCACAGGGGGTCCCTCGCGGAAGACACCCAAGTTGTGCAACGGGTCATCATCGATGCCTGTCGGAACCAGCCGATCTTGGTTGCTCACAGCTATGGCGGGGCGGTCGCTGCCGGTGTGCAGGGAGCAGCTGCCTTCGTCTTCATGGCGGCCTTCGCACCCAAAGTCGGAGAGAGCTGCGCGCAGCTCGGTGGTATCGACGCACCAGTGAACGCCTTCGTACGACCGCACCCGGAAGGTGGCACGTTCATGCCGGCCGAGGCGGCCACCAATTTGTTCTACGCGGACTGTGATCCGCAGATGGCGCAACGGGCTGTGGACCTCCTGGTGCCACAGGCCTCCGGGCACGGACGAGGCGTCGTCAAAACAGCCCCGTGGGAGAGCGCGGTAAGCCACTACATCGTCTGCGCCGACGATCGGGCCATGACCCCCGCGCTTCAACTCCGAATGGCAATTCGATGCAGCAGTTACGAAGTGCTCACCGCCAGCCACTCGCCGTACATCTCACGACCCCAGCACGTAGCGACTTCGGTGCTGGGTACCGCCACCGCAATCCGGTAGCCCATCGGCTACCGAGACGGCAGGGCTAGTACCATTTCGAGCCAGAATTGCCCCGTGACCTCTCCCGTCAATTTTGTGTCCCTGCTCTTTCCGAACGTGACACAGTTGGATCTCACCGGGCCCGTGCAACTCTTCTCGCGATTACCGGGAGCGAATATCCATCTGGCCTGGCATCGACTGGAACCGGTCGCCACCGACTCCGGTTTCTCGATTCTGCCGACGACCACCTTCGACACCGCACCGCAGGCAGACATCCTCATGGTGCCCGGGGGGCAGGGCGCGTTCGAGCTGATGGACGATGCTCTTGCGCTCGACTTTGTTCGGCGTCAGGCACAAAACGCCAAGTACGTCACCAGCGTCTGCACCGGGGCCTTTGTTCTCGGAGCGGCTGGGCTGTTGGAGGGTCGACGAGCGACAACGCACTGGGCGTCCCACCCACTCCTGGAACTGCTCGGGGCGATTCCCGAACAAGCCCGAGTAGTTCGCGATGGCAACCTCATCACCGGTGGGGGAGTCACCAGCGGGATCGACTTCGCGCTCACGGTAGCGGGCGAGGTCTACGACGCCGCAACAGCACGCGCCGTGCAGCTCACCATGGAGTACGACCCCCAGCCGCCTTTCGATGCTGGCTCGCCCGCACGCCCAGAAGCGGATCAGGACCAGGTGCGGCGGTCAATGGCTGGCGCCCGCGATTCTCGCGAACCGTTCGTCGCGCGGGCAGCTGCCCGCCTTTACTGACTGTCCGGTAGGCGATCGGCTGTCGGTCGTAAGGAACTCTCGACCGCACCTGCTGGTGCTGGGGGCGTTCCGATCGGGTCAGCCGCGGTCGCGGGCCATTCCTGCTTCGGTGTTGCGGGTACCGACGGCCACGCCGTGAGGAGAGGCCGCTGCGATGCGTTCGAGATCGCCAGTGGTGAGGGCGACGTCGACAGCGGCGG
>NZ_BAABAU010000008.1 GCF_039537585.1 Frondihabitans peucedani | reverse complement strand
GCGCGAACGTCGCGCAGTGGGGCTGGCTCGGCTTCCAGGGCGACAACCCGTGCCAGCGGTGGAGCTTCGGTTCCGCATCCGACGGGTACACGACGATCTCGACGGTCCAGGCAGGCGGGCGGTCGTGGACGGCCGAAGGGGATCCTGCGTCTGCCGACACGAACATCGCCATCGACGCACCGACGGCCGCTGCCGACCAGCAGTTCCGCTTCGAGCCGGTCGGCTCGGTGCTGCTCGCGAGCGCAACGAGTCCGACGGCGACGCTGGGCATCGCAGGATGCGGGGCCCACCACCGCGGGGGAGTGCAGCCGGCATACCAGCGGCGCTCTGCCGCGGGCTGCCAGACCTGGACCATCACCCCCATCGCCGCGGGCGACCGCGCTCTCTACCGCGTGACGAACGACGTGTCGCACCAGCAGCTCGTCAGCACGTCGAAGGGGGTGCGCGTGGAGAGGTCGCGCGGGGTCGGCAAGCCCGGATCCTGGACCCTCCGTCCCACGGACAACGGGACGTGGACGCTCGCATCCGGCACGACGACGCTCACGGTGAGGCTGCTCCTGCCGTGACCCTGCCGTGACGCAGTGGCCGTTCTGCGATGCGGCGGGGGAGTGACCAAACCCTCCGGGGGGCGGTGCCGAACTCATGTCATCGGGTGAACACCCAACGGACGTCGATGAGACGTTCTCGTAACGTCCAACAAAGGAACAGCTCATGCGCAAGATCTCCAAAGCCGGTATCAGCTTCGCCGCCGCCGGTCTCCTCATCGCCGGTGC
>NZ_BAABAU010000007.1 GCF_039537585.1 Frondihabitans peucedani | reverse complement strand
AGGACTAACGACTCGTGGAGCTGACCGGTACTAATAAGCCGATAACTTGACAACACCCCAACCATCACGTCCTGTGTGGTTGGCAGTGATGCTTGCGTCCACTCTGTGGTTCCCGAAACACGGTCGATACGATCTGTTTCGCGGAACAAACAACTGAATAGCTGTGTCAACACGACACGGGCTACGATCCACCAGACTTCACGCCGGACCCTTTTGGGGTTACGTCGTGACCTAGTGTTTCGGCGGCCATAGCGAGAGGGAAACGCCCGGTCACATTCCGAACCCGGAAGCTAAGACTCTCAGCGCCGATGGTACTGCAAGGGGGACCTTGTGGGAGAGTAGGACACCGCCGGACTCAACTTCAAGAAACACCAGAAAGGCCACCCCTCGGGGTGGCCTTTTCTGCGTTTAACTCCCACGCTCGACCACGGGGGCGAACGGTAGGATTGCCTGCGATGTCTGCCTCCTTCACCACCGCGACCGGCGCCGATGTGCGCGTCCGGTTCTGCCCGTCGCCCACCGGAACCCCGCACGTCGGGCTGATCCGCACCGCCCTCTTCAACTGGGCCTACGCCCGTCACACCGGCGGCAAGCTCGTCTTCCGGATCGAAGACACCGACGCTGCCCGCGACAGCGAGGAGAGCTACGAGCAGATCATCGATGCGCTCCGCTGGCTGCGCCTCGACTGGGACGAGGGCGTCGACGTCGGCGGCCCGCACGCTCCCTACCGCCAGTCGCAGCGGCACGACATCTACCAGGGCGTCATCGACCAGCTCAAGGAGCGCGGCCTCCTCTACGAGAGCTTCGCGACCGGCGAGGAGATCGAGGCCCGGAACGCGGCGAACGGCCGCGACCCGAAGCAGGGCTACGACAACTTCGAGCGCGACCTGACCGACGAGCAGCGGGCGGCGTTCCGCGCCCAGGGTCGTCAGCCGGCACTCCGCCTCCGCGTGCCCGACCGCGACCTCAGCTTCGACGATCTGGTCCGGGGCGAGATCACGTTCCCCCAGGGGTCCTTCCAGGACTTCGTCGTCGTGCGCCCGAACGGCATCCCGCTCTACACATTCGTGAACCCGGTGGACGACGCTCTCATGGGTATCACGCACGTCCTTCGCGGCGAGGACCTCCTGTCGTCGACGCCGCGCCAGATCGCTCTCTACGAGGCGCTGGTCGAGATCGGGGTGACCACCTTCATCCCGCGCTTCGGGCACCTGCCCTACGTCACGGGGGAGAAGAACAAGAAGCTGTCCAAGCGCGACCCCGAGTCGAACCTGTTCCACCACCGCGACAACGGCTTCATCCCCGAGGGCCTCGTCAACTACCTGGCGCTGCTCGGCTGGTCGCTGACGCACGATCGCGACGTGTTCTCGCTCGACGAGATGGTCGCGGCCTTCGACGTGACCGACGTCAACCCCAATCCGGCGAGGTTCGACCCGAAGAAGGCCGAGTCGATCAACGGAGACCACATCCGCCTCCTCGATCCTGCGGACTTCGCGGGTCGGCTCGTGCCGTACCTCGGCGACCTGGTCTCCACGCCTCCCACCGCGGAGCAGCTCGCCGTGCTCGAGAAGGCGGCGCCCCTCGTCCAGGAGCGCATGCAGCTGCTCGGCGAGACGCGGGGCCTGCTCGGGTTCCTGTTCACCAGCGACGCCGATCTGACCGTCGACGACGACGCACTGAAGACGCTCGGCGACTCGGCCGACGACGTCCTGCGCGCCTCGCTCGTTGCGCTCGAGGGTGTCGAGCACTGGACGACCGCCGAGCTCGAGGTCGCCCTCCGCTCGGCCCTCATCGACCAGCTCGGCATGAAGCCGCGCAACGCCTTCGGGCCGCTCCGGGTCGCAGTCTCTGGCCGCAGGATCAGCCCGCCCCTCTTCGAGTCGATGGAGATCCTCGGACGCGCCTCGACCCTCGCCCGCATCGAGAAGCTGCTGGCCCGATCATGACCGACGCGCCCGACGAGGTCTACGACGTCGCCGTCATCGGCGGCGGCCCCGCCGGCCTGAGTGCCGCGCTGAATCTCGTGCGGGCGCGTCGCCGCGTGCTGTTGATCGACAGCAACCGTCCCCGCAACTCGGCGACTCTGCTCTCGCACGGATTCCTGACGCGTGACGGGATCTCGCCGCTCGAGCTGCGTCGACTCGGGCGGGAGGAGTTCCTCGGCTACGAGGGCGCCGAGCACAGGATGACGATCGTCGACTCAGTCGAGAGGGTCGAGGGCGGCTTCGAGCTGGCGTGCTCGATGCGCAACAAGACCTCGAGGGCGGTGGCGCGGACGATCCTGGCGGCCACCGGCCTTCACGAGACGCTCCCCGACATCGCGGGCCTCCGAGCTTTCTACGGCACGTCGATCCACAGCTGCATCGAGTGCGACGGCTACGGCAAGCGCGACGAGGCGCTGGCGGTGCTCGGCGAGCACCCCGATCTGGCGGAGCGCGCCGTGCTGCTGACCCAGTGGTCGCGCGACCTGATCGTGTTCACGAACGGCGCCGACGTCGTCACGCCGCAGGAGGAGCAGGCGCTCCAGGCCCGCGGCATCCCCGTCGAGCGGCGGCCCGTCGCTGAGATCGAGGGCGGCCGCGACGGCGTGACGGGCCTCCGGATGGCGGACGGCGACGTGATCCTGCGCTCGGGGGGCTTCGTCCGGCCGGCCTGGTCGAGCGAGCTCGGCTACCTCGGCGGTCTGGGTGCCGACTTCGACGACGACGGCCTCCTGATCGCCGACTCCCACGGCCGAACCACCGTCGAGGGCGTGTACGTCGCCGGCGAGTCGACGGCCCCCGGGCCGCAGCAGCTGATCGTCGCGGCCGGATCGGGCGCCAGGACGGCGGCGACCCTGAACCGCGACCTGGTGGGCGGCATTCGCGACCTCGCTGATGCTGTACAGTAGACACTCGGTTCGGTAATACGAGCCGCCACGGGTTTCTCATGCGGTCTCGGTCGCATCTGAAATACGGTGGGGTATGGTGTAATTGGCAACACGACTGATTCTGGTTCAGTTGTTCTTGGTTCGAGTCCAGGTACCCCAGCAAGACGACAAGGCCCCGCCACTGGCGGGGCCTTCGTCATGTGCCCGGATGCACGGTCGATCAGTCGGCGGTCGATCGTGCCAGGCACAACCGGTTGCTGCAACCGGTTGCACCGCCTGGCGCGAAAGGTCTATGTTTGCCTGGCACCAAGCACTGAAGCAGTTGCGATCTCAATGAGGAGAAGACATGAAAACCAGGCGCCTCGCAGCCGTGGCCGGAATCGCGGTCATCGGACTCGCTCTCGCTGGATGTTCGGGCGGAAGCTCGGGCGGCAGCTCCGGAGGCGGCGACGCCTCCAAAGGCCTCACCAGCCGTGGCCCCATCACCTACGTCCAGGGCAAGGACAACAGCAACGTCGTCCGCCCGCTCATCGCCAAGTGGAACTCCGCTCACCCGAGCGAGAAGGTCACCTTCAAGGAGCAGTCCGACCAGGCCGACCAGCAGCACGACGACCTCGTCCAGCACTTCCAGGCGAAAGACGCCAACTACGACGTCGTCGACGTCGACGTCGTCTGGACGGCCGAGTTCGCGGCGAAGAGCTGGCTCACCCCGCTCACCGGCAAGATGAAGATCGACACCTCGTCGCTCCTGCCGTCGACCGTCGCCACCGCGACCTACAACAAGACGCTGTTCGCGGCGCCGCAGACCTCGGACGGCGGTCTGCTCTACTACCGCTCCGACCTCGTCAAGACCCCGCCGAAGACGTGGGACGAGATGATGTCCGACTGCTCCATCGCGAAGAAGAACGGCATCGGCTGCTACGCCGGTCAGTTCGCCAAGTACGAGGGTCTCACCGTGAACGCCTCCGAGGCGATCAACGGCTCGGGCGGCTCGATCCTGGGCAAGGACGGCTCGACCCCGACGGTCGACAGCTCCGCCGCCAAGAAGGGCCTGCAGAACCTCGTCGACGCGTTCAAGGACGGCAACATCCCAGCCGAGGCGATCACGTACCAGGAGGAGCAGGGCCGCACGGCCTTCGAGGCCGGCAAGCTGCTGTTCCTGCGCAACTGGCCCTACGTCTACTCGCTCGCGAAGACCGACGGCTCCTCGAAGGTGAAGACCACCTTCGGCATCGCCCCGCTCCCGGGCGCCGACGGCGTCGGTGCCTCGACGCTCGGCGGTCACAACGCGGCGATCAGCGTGTACTCGAAGCACAAGGCCACCGCGCACGACTTCCTCGAGTTCCTGGAGTCGAACGAGACGCAGAAGTTCTTCGCCACGCAGGGCTCCCTCGCCCCGGTGGTCGCGAGCCTCTACACCGACCCGACGCTCGTGAAGCAGCTGCCGTACCTCCCGACGCTGCTCACCAGCATCCAGAGCGCGGTCCCGCGTCCGGTCACGCCGTTCTACCCGGCCGTCACCGCCGCGATCCAGGACAACACCTACGCGGCGCTGAAGGGCTCGAAGACCGTCGACGAAGCGCTGAAGGACATGCAGGCCGCCATCAAGGCCGCCGGCTGATCCGCTGAGCACACCAGGGGGCGAGCAGGATCCGCGTGATCCTGCCCGCCCCCGACCCTCACCGCTGAACCCGTTCCGCACACTCGGCAAGGAGGCCCCGTGTCCGCACTCACCGACGTTCCCGCCAAACTCTCCCGCCCCTCGCCCGGATCGGGCCGCAAGAAGGGCGGGCTCAACGAAGCCCACGGCCGCTGGGCCTTCTATCTGATCGTCCCCACGGGCATCCTGCTCGCCGTCGTCATCGGCTACCCGGTCGTCTCGGCCGTCATCATGTCGTTCCAGAAGGACGCCGGGCTCGACAAGGCCACGGGCCTGTTCGTCGCCGGCGGCTTCGCGGGCCTGGCGAACTACAGCCACTGGTTCCTGCAGCAGTGCACCACCGCCGCCGGCACGGGCCCGTGCCCTCCCGGCAACATCGGCGCCGTGTTCTGGGAGTCGATCGGCAACACGCTGTTCTTCACCGTGGTGACCGTGATCCTGGAGACCGTCATCGGTGTCTGGATGGCGATCATCATGAACCGGAACTTCCGCGGCCGCGCCCTCGTCCGGGCCGCGATCCTGGTGCCGTGGGCGATCCCGACGGCCGTCACCGCGAAGCTCTGGTACTTCATCTTCGACTACAACGGCATCCTGAACCACGTCCTCGGGACGAACATCATCTGGACCGCCGGCGAGTGGTCGTCGCGGTTCGCGATCGTCATCGCCGACACCTGGAAGACGACGCCTTTCATGGCGCTGCTCATCCTGGCGGGGCTCCAGCTGATCCCCGAGGAGGTCTACGAGGCCGCCTCCATGGACGGCGCCTCGACCGTGCAGCGGTTCTTCCGGATCACGCTCCCGCTGGTCCGGCCGGCGCTCATGGTAGCCGTGCTCTTCCGCGTGCTCGACGCGCTGCGCATGTACGACCTCCCGGCGATCCTCACCGGCGGAGGTGGTGGGACGGGCAACGCCACGACCACCCTGTCGATCCTCGTGGTGCAGCAGATCAGGCAGGGCTTCAATTCCGCCTCCGCCCTCTCGACCATCACGTTCCTCCTCGTCTTCCTGGTCGCGTTCGTCTTCGTCCGGTTCTTCGGAGCCAACGTCGTGCAGACGCAGGCCGCCCAGCAGAAGGGTGAACTCAAATGAGCGTCGCCGTCGACCGGCCCCGCAGCGCTGCGCGCGGCGCCTCCTCCGACCGGACCGAGACGAAGGTCCGGGTCCGTCGCCACCGCGGGCCGAAGACCCGCACCGCCATCCAGGCGGTCGTCATCGCAATCTGGTGCCTCCTGCCCTTCTACTGGATGATCGTCACGGCCTTCCGCGACGTCGGGTTCACGTTCTCGACCGACCCGTGGCCGAGCCACGTGACCCTCGACAACTTCCGGACGGCGTTCTCGACCGAGCTCGGAAACCACCTCGGCCGCGCGCTCCTGAACAGCCTGTTCATCGGTGTCGTCGTCACCGCGGTCGGTCTCCTCGTCGGGACCACGGCGGCGTACGCGCTGGCGAGGCTCGACTTCAAGGGCAAGTCGGTCATCGCCGGCGCGATCCTGGCCGCGTCGATGTTCCCCGGCGTCGCGCTCATCACGCCGCTGTTCCAGCTCTTCACGAACCTCGGCTGGATCGGGGAGTACCAGGCGCTGATCCTGCCGAGCATCTCATTCGTGCTGCCGCTGACGGTCTACACGCTGACCTCGTTCTTCCGCGAGATGCCGTGGGACCTCGAGGAGGCGGCCAGGATCGACGGGTGCACGCGGGTGCAGGCGTTCCGGCGCATCATCCTGCCGCTCGCCGCTCCGGCCGTCTTCACCACCGCGATCCTGGCGTTCATCTCGTCGTGGAACGAGTACCTCATCTCGAGCCAGCTCTCGAGCGACGTGACGCAGCCGGTGACGGTCGCGATCGCGGGCTTCCAGGGCAGCGTCCCGCACCAGGAGCCGTACACCGCGATCATGGCGGCCGGCACCATCGTGACGATCCCGCTCGTGATCCTGGTACTGATCTTCCAGCGCCGCATCGTCGCCGGCCTCACCGCCGGCGGCGTGAAGGGCTAGACCATGGCCCGCATGTCGCCGCAGCGGCCGACCGACCGGACGGACGTGACGATCGGGTTCCTCGGGGCGTTCGCCGCGCTGTTCCTGGTGGTCACGGTGGTGTGCGAGGTCACCGGGAGGCCGGCGCTGACCTGGGCGCTGATCCTGCTGGCCCTCGTCGTCGCACTGGCCCTCGAACTGCGTCACCGCTCGGCGATCGTGCGCCGTCAGGCACCCGAGTCCGCCCCGCTCGCAGGCGGTCAAGCGGACCGCAGTTGAACAAGTAGAGTCGCACCGTGAGTGGCATCCAGGAGATCGCATCCGCGACCGGGCTGTCGAAATCGACCGTCTCACGGGCCCTCCGCAACCTCCCGAGCGTCGCTCCGGCGACCGTGACCACCGTCCGGAGGAAGGCCGACGAGCTGGGCTACATCCCGTCGTCGGCCGCCTCCGGGCTGGCCACCGGCCGCAACCGGGCCGTGGGCGTCGTCGTCCCCGTGATCGACCGCTGGTTCTACGTCCGGGTGCTCGAGGGCGTCGACGCCGAGCTCCGTCGCGCCGGCTACGACCTCATCCTGTTCAACCTGGGCGGGCCCCCGAGCGACCGGGAGCGGGTGTTCCACCGCTCGATCCTGCGTAAGCGCGTCGACGCCCTCGTCCTGCTGTCGCTGGTCTTCACCGAGGAGGAGCGCGAGCAGCTCGAGCTGACCGAGTACCCGACCCTCGTGATCGGCGGCCCGGCGCCCGGGATCCGGCACCTCGGCATCGACGACCACGACGTCGCCTACCGGGCGACGAAGTACCTCCTCGACCTCGGCCACCGCAGGATCGCGCACATCGGCGGTCGAGACGAGGCCGGCATGAACGCCCTCGTGCCGGGGGAGCGCCACGAGGGCTACGTCGACGCCCTCGCCCAGGCGGGGATCGTGCCCGAGGCGGACTGGAGCCCGAACGGCGAGTTCACCCTCGCGGGAGGCCGCGACTCGATGGCGCGGCTGCTCGACGCCGACGTCGTGCCGACGGCGGTGTTCGCGGCGTCGGACGAGATGGCGTTCGGGGCGATGATCGCGATCCAGCAGGCCGGGCTCCGGGTGCCCGACGACATCTCGGTCGTCGGCATCGACGGGCACGTCTTCGGCGAGGTCTTCGGGTTGACGACCTTCGCTCAGGACCCGACGGCGCAGGGAGCCCGGGCGGCGCGGGTGTTGCTCGACGAGCTCACCGGCAAGCCGGCGCTGCCCTGGTTCGATCCGGCGCCGGTGGTGCTGGTCGAGCGGACCTCCGCTGCGCCGCCTCCCGCACACTGATCGGGGCTAGAGCTCGCGATACCAGCGTGCGAGACGCTGGAACCCCTCGTCGAGGGAGACCGCGGGCGTCCAGTCGAGGTCGCGCCTCGTGCGGCGCTGGTCGAACCAGTGGGACGTCGACAGCTGCTCGGCCAGGAACCTCGTCATCGGCGGCTCGTCGACCCCTGGCCGGAGGCTCCAGGCGCGCTCGATGACGGATCCGGCGGTGCGCGCGAGGCCCGCGGGGATGCTCCGGGTGGGCGGGCGAACGCCGGCTGCCCGGCAGATGCCGGCGAGGAGCTCGGCGACCGGCCGGGGCTCGCCGTTCGTCAGCACGTAGGCGTTGCCGTGGACCGCGTCGGCGCGCTCGAGCGCCTGGGCGATGCCGGTCGCGGCGTTGTCGAGGTACAGGCTGTCGATGAGGGCCGTGCCGTGGTCGAGGAGCGGCAGGCGCCCCGCTCTCGACCGGTCGACGATCCTGCCGACGAGCTGCGTGTCGCCCGGGCCCCAGACGAGGTGGGGCCGGACGGCCACGACTGCCAGCGAAGGACCGTCGGCCCCGAGGGCCAGGAGCTCGCCCTCGGCCTTCGTCCGGGCGTACTCGCCGCGGGCGCGAGCAGGATCGGCGGGCAGCGCCCCGTCGCCGGAGATCGAGACGCCGGCGTGGGCCACCGAGGGCGACGAGACGTAGACGAAGCGCGAGACGCCTGCTGCGCGGGCCCCGTCGAGCAGCAGCGAGGTGCCCCCGACGTTGACGGACGCGAACTCGCGCGGGTCGCCGGCCAGCGAGACCCGTGCGGCCAGGTGCACGACCCCCTCGACGCCGTCCAGTGCGCGGGCGACATCGGCCGGCTCGGTGACGGAGCCCGTGGCATCCTGCGCCCCGTCGATGCCGGACGGCCGACGCTGGAACGTGCGGACGGTGTGGCCGCGGCGGAGGAGCTCCTCGGCCACCGAGCGGCCCAGGAGTCCGCTGGCGCCGGTGACGAGGAGCGAGGTCACGGCTCGACCAGGCGACCGCCGGCGAGGACGCCCTCGGCCCAGCGGGAGAGGCGCGTCCGGTCGATCTTGGAGTTGTGGCGCACATCGGTTGGCAGGTCGGCCACGACCAGCACGGCGGCGACCGGGACGCCGGCGGCCGCGCGGACGGCTCTGGCGAGGTCGGCGTCGGCCAGCGCCGGGCTCGGGGCGTCGGGCTCGGTCTCGACCACGACGACGACCTGCTGCGTGCCGACCGGGCCGATGCCGACGACGGCCGCGCGGACGACACCCGGCACGGTCTCGGCGCGCTGCTCGGGCCCGACCGGGGTGAGGACGCCCGTGTCGGTGGCGATGACGTGCGGGAGGCGGCCCTCGACGAAGAGGCGTCCGTCGGCGTCGAGGTGGCCGACGTCGCCGGTGCGGTGCCAGCGGCCCTCGGGAAGGCCGCGCCGCGAACTGCGGTCGGTGAGCCAGAGCCGGTCGTAGTGGCCGAAGACGTGAGGGGCCGACACGACGATCTCGCCGGTGACACCCGGCTCGTCGGTGACCGCGTCGCTCGAGGTGCCGTCGGAGGCGAGGGGCGCGATCCTGATCCGAGCGCCCTCGACCGGGTGGCCCACCAGTACTCCGCCCTGCCCGGTCGAGCCGGAAGGGCTCGCGGCGCCGCGGATCTCGTCGAGTGTGACGTCGGTCAGCAGAAGCCCCTCGGTCATGCCGTACGGCGTGTGTGCCGTGGCGTTCGGCAGCAGGGCGGCGGCCGCCTCGAGGAGCGGCGTGCCGACCGGGGCTCCCGCCGAGAGGAACGTCTCGACGCGGCCGAGCGCCTCGCGCTGCCGCTCGGTCAGGGCGTCGGAGGTCGCGACCACGTTGGCGAGCGCCGCGGGGGAGAGGAAGAGGACGGTCGCGTCGACCTCGGCGGCGGCCTCCGCGGTCGCTGCCGCGGTGAGGGTGCGGGGCGAGGTGACGTCCATGTCGGGCGTGACCGAGCGGGCACCGAGCGCCGGGCCGAGGAGCGCGAACGGTGCGAAACCCGCCACCAGGCCGGTGCCCGGGCCGACGTCGTAGGTGTCGGCGAGCGTCCGGCAGACGGCGGCGAGCTGGCCGTGGGTGTAGGCGACGCCCTTCGCCGGGCCGGTCGAGCCGGACGTGAAGAGCACGGCCGCAGGATCGTCGCGCCCCGGCTCGTCGGGGAGGCCCTCGGGGTGCGCCGCCCCGACCGTCATCAGCTCGGGCAGCGAGTGCGAGACGCCGAGCGCCGCCCTCGTCGCCGCCGGGAGCGCCGCGGTCGAGATCTTCTGGCCGGGCCAGCCGAGGGCACGGGCGGCCGAGAGCCCGGGCAGGGCGCCGATCAGGTGCGCGGGCCAGGCGCCACGGACAGCGCGGGTCAGGCCCCGGACGCCGAGACCGGCGTCGGCCACGACGACCACCGCGCCGATCCGGAGGCACGCGTAGAGCGCGATGGTCAGGTCGATACCAGGCGGCACGAGGAGTGACACCCGGTCGCCGCGCACCACGCCGGCCGACCGCAGACCCGTGGCGAGGCGATCGATGCGCTGACCGAGAGCGCGCCAGGAGACGGTCCTCGGGACGGCCTCGGCGCCGCCGCCGCGGGGCATCTCGACGACGGCGGTGTCGTCGGAGGCGCGGCGGGACCCGAGGGCGGCGAACAGCGGCACGAAGGGGGTGTCGGAGCGGGTGGCCGCGGGATCCTGCGCGCGGTCGTCGTCGTGCCGGTCGGCAGCATCCGCGCCGAAGCGGTCGTCGAGCCAGGTCAGGGCTGCGGAGGCGTAGTCGACGTCTTCGGCGATCAGGTGGCCCGCACCCTCGAACCGATGGACGTCGGCGTGCGGCAGACGCGACACGAGGTCGTCGAGGTAGCGGTCGCTGAAGATCGGATCGCGGGGGCCCCAGAGCATCAAGGCCGGGACGTCGAGCGAGCGCACGGCCTCGGCGACGCGGCGCCGCTCGGCCTCGCTGGGGTGGCTCGCGCTCGTCGGGATGTCGCCGACGAAGGCCCCGATGCCGCCGCGGCGCTTCGCCCCGGCGTAGGGGGCGCGGTAGGCCTCCTTGACGTCGGTCGGGAGCGCAGGATGCCCGAGAGCGAGCGTCGTCTCGAGGAACGCGGGGGTGCTGACGGTCGCCCGGCCGAGAACCCCCTTGCCGAGGGCGACGCGGAGTGGGGCCGGGATCTTCGACGACTCCGGCTGGTGCACCGCCGTGTTGAGCAGCATCACTCCCGCGAGGAGGCCCGGGTGGTCGACCGCCCAGCCGAGCGAGATGATCCCGCCCCAGTCGTGCCCGAAGGTGACGACGGGGCCCTCCACGCCGAGGGCGTCGGTGAGGTCGGCCAGGTCGCCGACGCGGAGCGTCAGGTCGCGCTCGACACCGGTGCGCTCGGAGAAGCCCATGTCGAGCTGGTCGACGGCGATCACGCGCCAGGCGGTGCCGCCGGCGAGCGCCTGCTCGGTCGCGCGCGAGACGAACGAGCGCCAGAGGTACGACCAGGTCGGGTTGCCGTGGACGCACAGCACCGTGCCCGCCGGCGAGACGCCGGCCTCGTCGAGCAACGGGCCGTTGTCGAGGAGGTGCCAGGTGCGCCCCGCGGCAGGAACCAGACGGGAGAGCGCAGGATCGAGCCCGGGCAGCCCCGGCGGAGGCGTCGCGGCTGCTGCGACGGCCTGGGCCGCGAGCGGCAGGCGGGAGGTCACCAGGCGAGCTCGGTCATCGCGGTGTTGATGCCCGAGCCGACGCCCATCAGCAGCACGCGGTCGCCCTTCGAGAGCGTCTCGGCCTCGCGGGCCAGGGTGATCGGTATCGACGCCGAGCCCACGTTGCCGAGGGTCGGGTAGGTGAGGGGCACCAGCGAGCGGTCGATGCCGGCCGACTTCACGAAGTCGGCGGTGTGGATGTCGGACACCTGGTGCATGACGTAGCGGTCCATGTGCGACCAGTTCCAGTCGGCCTTGGCATCGCTCCAGGCCTGGACGACGAGCTCCATGCCGTGCTTCAGCAGGCCCTTGGCATCGGTGAACATGCCGTTGACGGTGCCGACGCAGAGGTCGTTGTACTGGCTGGCCGAGCGGGTGATGCCGCCGACGATGCGGTGGCCCTCGGGGTGGCGGTCGGCCCGGCCGAGCACTGCCGCGGCCGCGCCGGAGCCCAGGGTGAGGGAGGCGAACTCGCTTATGAAGTCTTTCCGCGCGATGTTGCCGTTCAGGAGCCGGTCGACCGTGTTGTCCTGGACGTCGTCGAAGTCCTCGCCGTCGATGATGATGGCGTAGTCGACCTGGCCGGCGTCGATGAGGGAGGCGGCGAGGTTCATGCCGTTGACGAAGCCGAGGCACGCGTTCGCGATGTCGAAGTTGAGGGCCGCGGAGCCGAGGCCGAGGCCGTCGTGCAGGTGGACGGCGACGCTCGGCTCGAGGTTGCGGCGGGTGATCGACGTGTTGATCAGGAGCCCGATCTGGTCGGGACGCACTCCTGCCTCGTCGAGCGCGCGCTTGCCGGCCTCGATCGCGGCCTTCTCGAAGGTCTGCGACTCGCTCCAGTTGCGACGCTCGAACACTCCGGCGACGCGCTGCAGGAGGCCCTTGGGCAGCTTCAGTCGCTTGAGGACCGGCTGGAGCCGCCTGTCGAGTTCATCGGAAGTGGTGACGCGGTCGGCCAGCGTGCTCGTGACCGACAGGAGAGCGACATTCTTGTGCCGCGTCGTTGCATTTCCGTCCAACGGGACTCCCTATCGAGTTTTCTCGGGTCGTTTTGTACCCCCTCGAGTTTACGACCGGATCGACTGGATAAGTGCCGGACGAATTCGTCCCTCATATGCCGATGACGGCATGACTACTTCTTGACGGGCAGCGGGGTGAACTCGAAGTGCCAGGGCTCGCCGTACGAGTTGCCGACCGGGTACCAGCCGTACTTCGGGCCGTTGGCGTCCGCCCACTTCTTCTCGGCCGTTCCCGCCTTCTGGACGTTCGCGCCGAAGTCGACGGCCAGAGCCCAGCCGTGGACGGACGTGCCGGGGATCGCGGCGAGGGAGGTGCCCGGTTTGCGGGTCCAGTACTTGCCGGCCCACTCCGTGTCGTTGTGCTGCGGCTTCGTGTGCGGGGAGTTCCGCGAGGTGAAGATGGCCTTCTGGGTGGTGTACGAGCGGTAGCCCTCGGAGACGCTGAGCGGCTTCTTGAACTTCGAGTTGAAGGCGGCAGAGAAGGAGGAGTAGCCCTTGGCCGCGTCGGTGCGGAGCCAGCCGTTCGTCACCTTCGTGAGCGAGGTGAGGGGGATCTTCCCGTTGGAGTAGCCGCCCCAGGCCTTCGTGGCCGCGTGAGCGGGGGTCGCGCTCGCGCCGGCGACGAGGGCGATGGTGGCGAGAGCGGCCAGGGCGGCGACGGCCAGGCGGCCGCGGGCGCCGCGAGCGCCGGTGCGGCTGGTGAGGCCTGCGGGGGTCGGGGTCGAGGTGATCATGCATCGACCCTCGCATCATCCTTCAGGATGATCTGCCCCCAGAGGAGGTCGCCCCACAACGGGGGCGGTGCGGCGTGTCGCCTTGCTGCTGCCTGCTCCGGGCGTCAGACCCTCGCGTTCGGCTGCCGCGGTGGTCCTAGGACCACCGCGGCAGCCGAACGGGAGGGTTTAGCCGTTGCTACCCGGGCAGCAGGATGAGACGCGGGCCGACAGCGGGACTTGAACCCGCAACCTGCTGTTTACAAGACAGCTGCGCTACCAATTGCGCCATGTCGGCAAGTGCGACCAGTCTAAAGGACCACCCCGGTGCGCGGGGATGCCCCCGGAGGGCTTACCCTGGAGGCAGCGTTTCGTGAGTCTCGAGGAGTCCTGTTGTCCAACATCGTCATCGCCGTGGTCGCCATCGCGCTGTTCCTCTTCGGAATGCTGTGCTTCGGACTGGCCTTCCAGGTCGACGAGGCGTGGCGTTTCCTGACCTTCTTCGGCGGCATCATCGCCTGCACGCTCGCGCTGTTTATCCCTATGACGTTCATCGGGCGCAGCAACCGCTCCTGGTAGCAGGCGGCTCGCCTAAAGCGAGCTGACCACCCGCGACGCGTCGAACGGCTTCCGCGGCTTCTCGTCGCCGAAGGCTCCGCCGACATAGAGCCAGCCCAGCAGTTTCTCGCCCGGCAGGAGTTCGTGTGCCTGGGCGACCGCGTCGGCCCTCGTCCAGATGCCGGTGCGCCACATGACACCCCAGCCCGCCTCGTCGAGCAGCAGGCTGAGCAGGTGCGCGACGCCGGAGGCGACGGACTCCTGCTCCCACTCCGGCACCTTCCGGCTCTCGCGAGGCGAGAGCACGACGGCCAGGAGGAGCGGCGCTCGCAGCGGCTTGCCGGCCAGCTTGTCGGCCGCGTCGCCCTCAGCGCCGCCCGCCACAGCGATGGCCCGGCCGACCGTCTCGCGGGCGTCGCCCCGGATCTCGATGATCCGCCAGGGCACGAGACCCGAGTGGTCGGCGACCGTCGCGGCCGCCGCGACCAGCTCGAGGAGCTCGTCACGGCTCGGCGCCCGGTCGTCGACCTTGGATCGGGAACGGCGGCGGAGCGCCGCGTCGCGGACGGGCGTGCGCCCCGCCGTCTCCACTACTCGGTCGCCTCGAAGTTGAGCGACAGGCTGTTCATGCAGTAGCGGTCGCCGGTCGGCGTGCCGAAGCCGTCGTCGAAGACGTGGCCCAGGTGCGAGCCGCAGTTGGCGCAGCGCACCTCGGTGCGGACCATGCCGAGCGACCTGTCTTCGATGAGCTGGACCGCCTCAGGGCGGACCGACTCGTAGAACGACGGCCAGCCGCAGCCGGAGTCGAACTTGGTGCCGCTCTTGAAGAGCTCGGCGTGGCAGGCGGCGCAGGTGTAGAGACCGGCGCGGCTCTCATCGAGGAGCTCACCCGTCCACGGGCGCTCGGTCGCGGCCTGGCGCAGCACCTGGAACTCCTCGGGGCTCAGCTCCTCGCGCCACTCGGCGTCCGTCTTCTCGACCTTGTACTCCACGGGGTGCTCCTTCGGTTCGGGGTGCGTCCTCCTGCTGGCTGCAGCAGGACCACCCCATTCAACACGGAGCGCACCCCGATGATTCCGTGAGTCGGCAGTGGGCGGGCTGAACGGCTAGCAGGATGCTGCGGCCGGGTCGCAGGGCCGGGCGTCCGCCGACCTAGGCTCGGGGGCATGGACACGGCAGAGCGCTTCCGCGACTTCGCGCTCGTCGCGGGAGCGCAGGGGTCGCCGCTCTACGAGGCGTGGGCCCGCGGGATCGCCGCGGACGACGCGATCCTGCGCCTCATCGATCGCGCGAGGCCCGGTCAGCGGCAGCCGGTGCTCGTGCTGGCCGTCTGCCGGTGGCTCGGGGCTCCGATCGGCGAGTACGCGGCCCTCCGCGCCTGGATGCTCGACCACTCCGAGGCGTGGCTCGACGAGCTCGACCGCCGCCTCACCCAGACCAACGACGTGCGGCGCACGGCCCCGGTGGCGCTGGCGCTCGCGGCGGCGGGGATCGACGGGCCGGTGTCGCTCCTCGAGGTGGGCGCCGCGGCCGGGCTCGGGCTCTACCCGGACCGCTACGGCATCCGGGTCGCGACGAGCGCCGGTGAGCGGGTGCTCGGTGATCCTGCGAGCCCGGTGCGCCTCGACGTGCGGGTCGAGGGGCGGGCCGCGCAGGATCCCGGAGCACTCCCCGAGATCGTGCACCGGGCCGGCCTCGACCTGGCACCCCTCGACCCTCGCGACCCGGCGGACGCGCTCTGGCTGGAGACGCTGCTCTGGCCGGGGCAGACCGACCGCGTCGAGCTGCTGCGGGCCGCGCTCGAGGTGGCACGGCGCGATCCTGCGCACCTCAGGGCCCTCGACGCGGTCGACGGACTCGAGACGCTGGTCGCGAGCGCAGCGCCGGGCTCCACGCCGGTGGTCGTGACCGCGGGGACGCTCGTCTACCTGCCGGGCGCCCGGCGGCAGGCGTTCGTCGACGAGATCGGACGCCTCGGAGTGCGGTGGGTCTCGTACGAGAGGACCGGACTCCTGACCGGCGTGCACGACACGCTGCCCGAGCCCCGGCCGACGGCCGACGACCCGGACCGCTTCGCGACGCTGGCGCTCGACGGGGCGGCTCTCGCCACTGGCGACGCTCACGGCACGCGGCTGCGGCTCGCGCCGTGCCTCCCCGATGTCGGCGCGCCTGCGCCCTAGGCTGCTAGGGACCGGAGGGCGGCGCATGCGAGAAGACGAGATCGGGGCTCTGAGCGAGCGCGATCGGCGCATCCTCGACTTCGAGCAGGATGCACCCGTCTCGCCCGCCCGCAAGGAGGCCGCGATCCGCAAGGAGCTCGGCCTGACGGCGCCGCGGTACCAGCAGCTCCTCGGTTCGCTCATAGAAAGACCCGCTGCACTTGCCTACGCGCCCATGCTCGTCTCGAGACTCCAGCGTCTTCGCGACTCGAGAGCGGCCGCGCGCAGCGCCCGCACGTTCGGGCGCTGAGTCCGGGCACTGACCCTCGGGCACTGACCCGCCGACCCACGGAGATCACCTCACCCATGGCCAAGTTCCCGCCCGATCGTTTCGACGGGGTGCCCGACTCGCTCCTGCGCGTGGGCGCCCACCGCTCCGGCAAGCCCCGCCACGGCGGCTGGATCGTGTTCGCGTGGGCGGCCCTCGCCTGCGGCGTGCTCGTCGGCATCGGCGTCGGCGTGCTCGCCGTGACCAACAACAGCTTCCAGTTCACAGACCCGTCGTCGTCCGCGGGAGCCGCCACGACGTCGCCGTCGGGCTCGTCGTCCTCGTCAGGGTCGTCGACGCCGAAGTCCACGCCGACCCCGACGACGGCGCCGATCACCGACCCGTCGAAGATCGACCCGGCGAAGACCACCATCACGGTGCTGAACGCCACCTCGACCGCGGGCCTCGCGGCCAACGCCGGCACCGCGCTCAAGAACGGCGGCTGGACGGTCGGCAACGAGGGCAACGCGTCGAGCGACGTCGGCACCTCCGTCGTCTACTACGACGCGTCGGCGACCGACAACAGGGCGATCGCACTGGGGATCGCCCAGAAGCTCGGGATCACGACCGTGCAGCAGAGCGCGTCGTTCCCCGGGGCCACGATCACTGTCGTGCTCGGATCGGACTACACGAGCAAGTGACACGCTGACACGGCGGGCGCCTCGGGTCGGGGTGCAGGGCCGTGATCCTGCGCTCAGATGTCACGAAAAGACGACTCGCGTTACGGCCGTGTTAAGAACGGGTCGTTTTGCTTCGTCGGGCCCGGTTTTTTGCCATCGGGGTACAGTCCTCGTCCCTCCTTTTCATTACTATCTGGAACCAGTCGGCGCTCAGCAACCTGGGCTGGAGCCGCTTGTGCACAGCTGGAGGAGTACGAAAATGGCCAACGGAACCGTCAAGTGGTTCAACGCCGAGAAGGGCTACGGGTTCATCACCGTCGAGGGGGACGGGCAGGATGTGTTCGTCCACTACTCGGCCATCGACATGAGCGGATACAAGGTCCTCGAAGAGGGTCAGGCTGTCGTGTTCGAAGTCGGGACCGGCAACAAGGGCCCCCAGGCGGAGGCAGTCCGCCTCGCCTGACCCGGTATCAGCGAGAGGGCGTCGTCTCTTCGGAGGCGGCGCCCTTTTTCGCGCCCGCGCGCACCTCGCCGATCGACCGGAGGGCGGCCTGGCGCCGCTTGCACTCGACCGGGCAGAGTGCCAGAATCAATTGGCACTCCTTAGTAGCGAGTGCCAGAGGCTCATCTGTTTCACGGCACCAGCCGGGGCGATCCGCCCCACGACGTCCGGGAGGGACGAAAAACCACATGGCTAAGATCATTGCTTTTGACGAAGAGGCCCGACGCGGCCTCGAGCGCGGCCTCAACATCCTGGCCGACGCGGTGAAGGTCACGCTCGGCCCGCGCGGTCGCAACGTCGTCCTGGAGAAGAAGTGGGGCGCCCCCACGATCACCAACGACGGTGTGTCCATCGCCAAGGAGATCGAGCTCGACGACCCGTACGAGAAGATCGGCGCCGAGCTGGTCAAAGAGGTCGCGAAGAAGACCGACGACGTCGCCGGCGACGGCACGACGACGGCCACCGTCCTCGCTCAGGCACTCGTCCGCGAGGGCCTCCGCAACGTCGCCGCAGGCGCCGACCCGATCAGCCTGAAGCGCGGCATCGAGAAGGCCGTCGCGGCCGTCTCCGCGCAGCTGCTCGAGAACGCCAAGGAGATCGAGACCAAGGACGAGATCGCGGCCACGGCCTCCATCTCGGCCGCAGACCCCACCATCGGCGCGCTGATCGCCGAGGCGATCGACAAGGTCGGCAAGGAGGGCGTCGTCACCGTCGAGGAGTCGAACACCTTCGGCACCGAGCTCGAGCTCACCGAGGGCATGCGCTTCGACAAGGGCTACCTGTCGCAGTACTTCGTCACCGACCCCGAGCGCCAGGAGGCCGTCTTCGAAGACGCCTACATCCTGATCGTCAACTCGAAGATCTCGAACATCAAAGACCTGCTGCCGATCGTCGACAAGGTGATCCAGTCGGGCAAGCAGCTCCTGATCATCGCCGAGGACGTCGACGGTGAGGCTCTCGCGACCCTCGTCGTCAACAAGATCCGCGGCATCTTCAAGTCGGTCGCCGTCAAGGCCCCCGGCTTCGGCGACCGCCGCAAGGCTCAGCTCCAGGACATCGCCATCCTCACCGGTGGCCAGGTCATCGCCGAGGAGGTCGGTCTCAAGCTCGAGAACGCCACCCTCGACCTCCTGGGCCGTGCCCGCAAGGTCATCATCACCAAGGACGAGACCACCATCGTCGAGGGTGCCGGCGACGAGGAGCAGATCGCCGGCCGCGTCCGTCAGATCCGTTCCGAGATCGAGAACACCGACTCCGACTACGACCGCGAGAAGCTCCAGGAGCGCCTCGCGAAGCTGGCCGGTGGCGTCGCCGTCATCAAGGCCGGCGCTGCGACCGAGGTCGAGCTCAAGGAGCGCAAGCACCGCATCGAGGACGCCGTCCGCAACGCGAAGGCAGCCGTCGAAGAGGGCATCGTCGCCGGTGGTGGCGTCGCCCTGATCCAGGCCGGCAAGACCGCGCTCGACGGCCTCCAGCTGGAGGGCGACGAGGCGACCGGCGCGAACATCGTGCGTGTCGCGATCGACGCTCCGCTCAAGCAGATCGCCTTCAACGCGGGCATGGAGCCCGGTGTCGTCGCCGCCAAGGTTCGCGACCTGCAGGTCGGCTGGGGCCTCAACGCCGCGACCGGCGAGTACGTCGACATGCTGGCCGCCGGCATCATCGACCCCGCCAAGGTGACGCGCTCCGCTCTGCAGAACGCCGCCTCGATCGCCGGCCTCTTCCTCACCACCGAGGTCGTCGTCGCCGACAAGCCCGAGAAGGTCCAGGCTCCGGCCGGCGACCCGACGGGCGGCATGGACTTCTAAGTCCGGCAGCTCCACGGCAGCACCCGTTCCGCGCGAAGGCCGGTTCCCCCTCGGGGGAGCCGGCCTTCGTCGTTGTCGGGTCGTGGCGCGGGGGCGCAGTGCAGGGCGCGGGTGCCGGGTGCGGGTCTGCCGTATGGGCGGGTGGTGGTCGCTGTGGGCGGGGCTCCGGGGCGGGGCCGACGCCTGCGGGAGCCCGCCGACGCGCGGCGGGCAGCGGGCGGCGGGCAGCGGAAGCGCCTACGCCAGCGAGTCGGGCAGCAGCGGCAGCGAGACGCGGAAGGTGGCGCCGCCGCCGGGGGTGTCGAAGACGTCGACCTCGCCGTCGTGCGCGGCGACGATGCCGGAGACGATCGCGAGGCCGAGGCCGGAGCCGCCGGTGTCGCGGGTGCGGGAGGTGTCGGCCCGCCAGAAGCGCTGGAAGATCTTCTCGCGGATCTGCGGTGGGATGCCCTCGCCGTGGTCGATGACGTCGAGCGTGGCCATGCCGCGGCCCGGGTCGGCCTGCACGGCCAGCTCGATGGGCGAGTCGGAGTCGGTGAAGCGCATGGCGTTGCCCATCAGGTTCGTGACGACCTGGCGGATCTTGTTCTCCTCGCCCAGGATCACGGGGCTGATGGCGCGCTCGTCGGCGTCGTCGAGGCGGGGGAGCTCCTCGGGCGGGACCCCGGCGGCCGAGGCGCGGGCGCGCCGGATCCTGAGGCGGGCGAGAGTGGCGCCGGCGAACGCGATCGGGCCGGTCACTCCGGCAGGGGGTGAGGTGGGCGCCTGGGACGGGATGACGTACTCCTCGACGGCGGCTGCGCCGGGGGCGACGGGCTCGCGGACGATGACCCGCACCTCGCGGTCGGTGTTCGAGGCCATGGTGTCGAGCGCGGAGTCGCGGGCGATGGTGACCAGGTCGACGGGGCCGAGCTCCAGCGGCTTCGACTCGTCGAGGCGGGCCAGCTGCAGGAGGTCCTGCACGAGGCCGCCCATGCGGATGGCCTCCTTCTCGATGCGGTCCATCGCCTGGGCGACGTCCTCGGGCTTCTGGAGGGCGCCCATCCGGTAGAGCTCGGCGTAGCCGCGCAGCGAGACGAGCGGGGTGCGGAGCTCGTGGCTGGCGTCGCCCACGAAGCGCCGCATCTGCTCGATCGTCTTGGCCCGGTCGTCGAACGCCGTGTCGATGCGGGAGAGCATCGTGTTGAGGGAGCGGTTGAGGCGCCCGACCTCGGTGTTCGGCGTCGTCGTGTCGAGGCGCTGGCTGAAGTCTCCGTCGGCGAAGCGGGCCGCGGTGTCCTCGACATCGCGCAGAGGGGCGAAGGTCGAAGTGACCAGGAGGCGCGTGAGCGCGGCCCCGAGGACGACGACCGAGAGTCCGAAGCCCAGGAAGATGTAGGTGAAGCGGGCGATCGTGGCGTTGGTGGACGCGAGGTTCTGACCGGTGACGATGGTCAGCGCCTCGACGCGGCCGGTCGCGGTGTTCAGGATCTTCGAGTGCACCGTGTAGAGGCGCCACTCCTCGGTGTGCGCCCGGTTGTAGCCGTTGAAGGCGCCCTCGTGGCTCGCGGTGACGTCCTCGGTGAAACCGGGCAGGTAGGGGGCCGAGCTCATGGCGTCGAGGTCTTCGGTGTTGGTGCAGAGCACCGTCCCGTCGTCGGCGATGATCGCCACGTAGGCGCTCTTGGCGATGCCGAAGTCGGCGGTGCAGTGATCGCTGTCGCCGTCGTACCGGGTGATCGTCTTCGACGCGGTCGTCAGGTCTCGGTCGACCTGGCCGTAGAGGTAGGTGCTCAGCACGGTCATCGTGCCGAGGCCGGCCACGAGCAGCCCGAGGGTCACCAGACACACCGTGATCCCGGTGATCTTGGTGCGGATGGAGATCTCGTTCCACCACTGCGACAGACGTGTGTGCATGACCGCGTCAGAGTAGCGGAGGTGCCTGAGCGGAACATGCCCCGGACGGCTCACGGCTGGGTCACCGGCTCGGGGAGTTGGCTTCGCCTCAGCGGGCGCGTTCCGCGGCCGCAGTGATCAAGGAGGATCCCATGGCAGGAAACAGAGCCGTCGCTTACAAGGGCCCGGGCACGGTCGAGGTCATCGACACCGACTACCCGACGTTCGAGCTGAAGGACGGACCGGGCGTCAACCCGGCCAACGTCGGACGGAAGGTGCCGCACGGCGCGATCCTGCGGACCGTCGCCACGAACATCTGCGGGTCGGACCAGCACATGGTGCGCGGCAGGACGACGGCGCCGGCGAACCTGGTGCTCGGGCACGAGATCACCGGCGAGGTCGTCGAGGTCGGCCCCGGCGTGGAGTTCATCAAGGTGGGCGACCTCGTCTCGGTGCCGTTCAACATCTCGTGCGGCCGCTGCCGGAACTGCAAGGAGCGGAAGACCGGCATCTGCCTCAACGTCAACCCCGACCGCCCCGGCAGCGCCTACGGCTACGTCGACATGGGCGGCTGGGTGGGGGGCCAGGCCGAGTTCGTCCTAGTGCCCTACGCCGACTGGAACCTCCTGAAGTTCCCCGACAAGGACCAGGCGCTCGAGAAGATCATGGACCTCACGATGCTGTCGGACATCTTCCCGACGGGGTTCCACGGGGCCGTCACCGCGGGAGTCGGAGTCGGATCGACGGTCTACGTCGCCGGTGCGGGACCGGTCGGTCTCGCCGCCGCCACCAGCGCGCTGCTCCTCGGGGCCGCCGCGGTCATCGTCGGCGACATGAACGAGGACCGCCTGGCACAGGCCCGCAGCTTCGGCTGCGAGACGGTCGACCTGACGAAGGGGGACCCCGCCGAGCAGATCGACCAGATCCTCGGCGTTCCGGAGGTGGACTGCGCCGTCGACGCGGTCGGGTTCGAGGCCAAGGGCCACGGGCACGGCGCCGAGGAGGCGCCGGCGACGGTGCTCAACTCGCTGATGGACATCACGGCGGCCGGCGGTGCGATGGGCATCCCCGGCCTCTACGTGACCGGCGACCCGGGCGCGGCCGACGAGGCGGCGCAGAAGGGCTCGCTGTCGCTCTCGCTCGGGACCGGCTGGGCGAAGTCGCTGTCGTTCACGACGGGGCAGTGCCCGGTCATGAAGTACAACCACGGGCTCATGCAGGCGATCCTGCACGACCGCGTCCACATCGCCGACAACGTGAACGCGAAGGCGATCAGCCTCGAGGACGCGCCCCGCGGCTACAAGGAGTTCGATGCCGGTTCGGCCACGAAGTACGTGCTGAACCCGAACGGCTACCTCGACGGCGCGGCCGCCGCCTGATCCTCTCGGCAGAGACCCCTCTGCCGACACAGAACGACGTCGCCGCCTCTCGATCGGGAGGCGGCGACGTCGTCGTGGAGCGGGTGAGCCGAGGCTAGGCCTTGGCGGCCTTCAGCATGTAGCCGAAGCCGCGCTTGGTCTGGATGATCGGCTCGGCCGAGAACTGGTCGAGCTTTCGGCGGAGGTACGAGATGTAGCTCTCGACGATGCCGGCATCGCCGTTGAAGTCGTACTCCCAGACGTGGTCGAGGATCTGCGCCTTCGACAGCACGCGGTTCGGGTTGAGCATCAGGTAGCGCAGCAGCTTGAACTCGGTCGGGCTGAGCTCGATGGCCGTGTCGCCGATGGTGACCTCGTGGGTGTCTTGATCCATCGTGAGCTCGCCGGTACGGATGATCGCGTCTTCGTCCTCGTTCATCGTGCGACGCAGGATCGCCTTGATGCGCGCCACGATCTCGTCGAGGCTGAACGGCTTGGTGACGTAGTCGTCGCCACCGACGGTGAGGCCGGTGATCTTGTCTTCGGTGTCGTCTTTCGCCGTGAGGAACAGGATCGGCGAGGTGTAGCCCGAGGAGCGGAGGCGCTTGGTGACGCCGAAGCCGTTCATGTCGGGGAGCATCACATCGAGGATGATCAGGTCGGGTTCTTCTTCGAGGACGGCCGAGATGGCCTGGGCGCCGTTGCCGACTGCGCGGACGGCGAAGCCGGCGAAGCGCAGGCTCGTGGTGAGGAGATCGCGGATGTTGGGTTCGTCATCGACGATAAGGATCTTGGGGCCATCGCTCATGGGATCAAGTATCTGCGCGCGGTCTAAGCGTTTGCTGGGAGTCGCGCGAACGAGCGTTGGTAGCAGCCTGGCCGCGATCCTGCACCCCGCTGACAGCGCTCGCGGCTAGGCCGCCAGCGCCGGCGAGTCGAGGATCGTGTAGCTGTAGCCCTGCTCGGCGAGGAACCGCTGGCGGTTCTGGGCGAAGTCCTGGTCGACGGTGTCGCGGCTGACGAGCGTGTAGAACGACGCCGGCAGACCCGACTTCTTCGGGCGGAGGAGCCGGCCGAGCCGCTGCGCCTCCTCCTGCCGGGAGCCGTAGGATCCGGAGACCTGGATCGCCACCGTCGCCTCGGGGAGGTCGACCGAGAAGTTGGCCACCTTCGACACGACGAGCACCTTCACCTCGCCGTCGCGGAACGCCTGGAAGAGGCGCTGCCGCTCGTCGACGGGGGTGGAGCCCGTGAGCTTCGGGGCTCCGAGGGCGTCGGCGAGCTCGTCGATCTGGTCGAGGTACTGCCCGATCACCAGGATCTGCTCGCCCTCGTGCTTGTCGACCAGCTGGCGCACGACGTTCAGCTTGATCGGGGCCGTCGCAGCGAGGCGGTACCGTTCGTCGTCGGCGGAGGCCGCGTACTCGAGCCGGTCTTCTTGGGGGAGGTCGACGCGGACCTCGTAGCAGTTGGCGGGAGAGATGAAGCCCTGGGCCTCGATCTCCTTCCAGGGGGCGTCGAAGCGCTTCGGGCCGATCAGGCTGAAGACGTCGCTCTCGCGGCCGTCCTCGCGCACGAGAGTCGCGGTCAGCCCGAGACGGCGCCTGGCCTGCAGCTCGGCGGTCAGCTTGAACACCGGCGCCGGCAGGAGGTGCACCTCGTCGTAGACCACGAGGCCCCAGTCGAGCGCGTCGAGAAGAGAGAGGTGCGTGTACTTGCCCGCGCGCCTCGCCGTCAGGATCTGGTAGGTCGCGATCGTGACCGGCTTGACCTCCTTGACCGCGCCCGAGTACTCGCCGATCTCGTCTTCGGTGAGGCTCGTGCGCTTGAGCAGCTCGTCGCGCCACTGCCTGGCCGAGACCGTGTTGGTGACCAGGATCAGCGTCGTGGTCTTGGCCTGCGCCATCGCTCCTGCGCCCACCAGCGTCTTGCCGGCGCCGCAGGGCAGCACGACGACACCGGATCCGCCCTCGAAGAAGTTGTCGACGGCCTTCTGCTGGTAGTCGCGGAGGTTCCACTCGGTGGTGTCGAGGTCGATGTCGTGCGGGGTGCCCGGCGTGTAGCCGGCGTGGTCTTCGGCGGGCCAGCCCAGCTTGATCAGCTGCTGCTTGATCTCGCCGCGGGCCCAGGGGAGGAGCTCCCAGAGGTCGTCGGCGCGCTTGACGCCGAGGAGCTCGCCGACCTTCTTGGCGCGGGTCACCTCGCGGAGGACCGCAGTGTCGGTGCCCCGCAGGAGGAGCTGGTCGCCGTCGCGCTCGATGACGATGCGTCCGTAGCGCGCGACGGTCTCGGCGATGTCGACCGAGACGCTCTGCGGGACGGGGAACTTGGAGTACTTCTCGAGCGTCTCGAGCATGTCGTCGGCCGAGTGGCCGGCGGCGCGGGCGTTCCAGAGGCCGAGCCGGGTGATGCGGTACGTGTGGACGTGCTCGGGGGCGCGCTCGAGCTCGGCGAAGACGCTGAGATCGTGGCGGGCGTCTTCGGCTTCGGGGTGGGCGACCTCGAGGAGCACCGTGCGGTCGCTCTGGACGATCAAAGGGCCTGACACTGTTCTCCCGACGTCGGTGGTCGCTCGTGCGGCCGCAACGTTCCACTCTAGGCGCGGTGGGTGGGAGGGTGCCGCGGGCGGCGGGCGGCCGGGCGGCGGGCGCCCGCGTGCGCCCGGAGGCTGGGAGCTAGTCGACGGGGGTGGCGACGGCGACGATGCTCGAGAGGGGGAGCGTCCGCTCGATGTCGGAGCGCCGGTCACGCCCGCGGAGTCGGCCGCCGCCGACGCCGGTCGGCTCCATCTGCAGCTCGGAGGTGGTCCCGTCGGGCTGGGCCACCGTGAGGAGGACCGTCATGCGCGCCTTGACCGCGGCATCGAGCTGGCGGGCGATCCACGCGCGGTCGGTGTCTTCGGGGGAGTCGCCGGACGACTCCGCCAGGCGCTCGACGAGGCTCTGGACGGGATCGGAGGCCGGGGGCTGCGCGATCCTGCGGGCCCGTCGTCGCTGCGGGGAGCGGAGCGGCTCGTGCTCCGGGTCTTCGAGCACCACGGGGTAGCGCTCGTCGCTGAGCGCCCAGAAGACGGTCTCGGCGTCGTAGCGGGAGATCATGCGGAGGGCGTCGACGCGGCGGAGCGCCAGCGAGGACAGCGCCTGGTCGACCTCGACGGTGTCGAGGAGGGCGGAGTCGTCGCTCCGCAGCTGGCTGACGGCGCCCATGCTGAGGGGGGCGCGGTCGAGCGCCTCCTGCGGCAGGGTCGAGACGCGGTAGCGGCCGTGGCGGGAGGCGGTCTCGGTGAGGAGGTAGTCGAGCGGCTGCGGGACTCCGGTCGTCGAGAGCGAGCTGAGGAAGGAGCGGAGGCTCTCCTCCGTCTCGCCGGCGCTCAGGGCCCGCTCGACTCCTTGCTCGCTGATCCGGTAGGTCGCGGCGAGCCCTGCGCTCTCGACCTCGGCGATCCCGCGGAGGCGAGCGTCGAGCTCCGGCGCGAGCGGCCCGGGCGCCACGACGGTGAGGTCGTGCTGCAGATAGACGGACTCGATCGGTTCCGGCATCAGCCCGGCGACGATCCGGCGGGCAGGAGCGACGCCCTCCCGGAGCAGGGCCACCGCGACCGACGTGGGCCGCGCTCCGGTGGTCAGGCCGAACAGCTCGGCGGAGCGGGCGAAGGCGTCGAGCCGCTCGGGGATCCAGGCCCCGCCGGCGGGGTAGCGCCAGGCGGTGAAGGTGCGGAGCGGCTCGCCCCACGAGGTGTCGGCGCGCTGATCGAGCACCGACAGGATCTCGCGCGGCAGCGCGCCGAGCCACGAGGTGACCAGGATCGCCCAGCGGTCGGGCCAGGAGGAGCGCAGCCAGTCGTCGGCGGCGGAGGTCGGCGCCCAGCCGTCGGGCCCGAGCTCGACGAGGTCTGCCGAGCGGGCCGCGGCCAGGATCGGCCCCACGTCGTCGACGTCGATGCGCGCGGCCTCCGCGAGCCGCCGGGTCTCGGGCAAGGCCAGGCCGCCCTTCGCGAGCTCGCGCGCGGGCGTCTCGGCCACGGCCCGGATCAGCTCGGCCACCTCGATGACGATGGCGTACAGCCTCTCGGCGCTCTGGCGGTCCTGCGCGTCTCGGTCGACCTGCTCGACCGCCTCGAGGCCGGCCGGAGGCAGGGTGTCGGCCAGCGCCTCCTGCGAGAGCTCGGGGTCGTCGTCGAGCGCGGCGGTGACCGAGGGGAGGGTCTGCGCGGAGTCGCCGTCGCGGACGACGAGGAACAGCTCGTCGAGGTGCGCGACGGCCCGGTCGACCTCGTCGAGGGCGACGTCGAAAGCCGGTGAGGCCGCTGCGAGGAGGTCGGCGGGAGTGCCCGGCGACGCCGCCGCGCGGAGAGCGAGCAGGGCGACCCGGTCGAGCCGGGTCAGTGCCTCGCGGACCGACGAGTGCTCGAGCAGGGCGTCGGCGAGATCGAAGGCGTCTTTGACGGCCGCGGGCCTCGAGATGGTCCGCTCGCGGAGACGGGGCAGCAGCTGCTCGGGGGCGAGAGCGCGGACGACCCCGGCGAGGTCGAGGGCGCTAGCCACGGGGCGCCTCTGCCTCGCGGGTGCGATGCCCGGGGCTCAGCGTGTGCCGCCCCTGTTCTGACGGGTCAGACGGATGATGTTGATGACGAGGAACGCCAGGATCAGGAGGACCGCGACCGGGAAGGCCAGCAGCGGGAGCAGGTTGACGGTCGGCCAGATGCCCGACTTCGAGTTGCTGGCACCGCTCACCGAGCCGAAGACCTCGAGCAGCACGCAGACGACGCCGAGCACGGCGACGGACACCGCGGCGAGGCCCAGGGCGCGCCCGATGCGGTCGATGCGCGTGCGCTCGTCGCCGGCGCCTGTCTTGTCTGCCACATCGCCAGCGTAGTGGGCCCCGCTCGGCCGTGTCCCCGTATGCTTGGGGCGCCCCATCAACCAAGGAGTCCAGTCATGCCCACCGGCAAGGTCAAGTTCTACGACGACGAGAAAGGCTTCGGCTTCATCTCGAGCGACGACGGCCAGGAGGTCTTCTTGCACGCGTCGGCCCTGCCCGCGGGCACGACCGGAGTGAAGGCCGGCACCCGACTCGAGTTCGGCATCGCCGACGGCAAGAAGGGCGCGCAGGCGCTCTCGGTCCGTGTGCTCGACGCGGCTCCCAGCATGGTCGAGCGCAGCCGTCGCTCCGCTGAAGACATGGCGGTCATCGTCGAGGACCTCGTGAAGATGCTCGACGGTGTCGGCAACCGGCTGCGTCGCGGCCGCTACCCCGAGAACGGCGCGCAGGTCGCTGCCGTCCTCCGGAAGATCGCAGACCAGCTCGATGCCTGACGCAGCCCCGGCCGACTCGTCCCTCTACTCTCTCGCGCGGGAGGCCCTGCTCGAGATCACCCGCGACGACACGATCGGCGAGCCCCGAGACGTCTCGGTCGACGACCAGGGCGTGACCACGGTCCGCTTCGAGAACACGCTGCCCGGCTACCCCGGCTGGCTCTGGACCGTCAGCGTCGCGACGCTCGAGGGCCAGGAGCCGACCGTGCTCGAGACCGAGCTGCTGCCGGGCGACTCGTCGCTCCTCGCGCCCGACTGGGTGCCGTGGGTCGAGCGTCTCGCGGAGTACGAGGCGTCGCAGGAGGCGGCTGCCGCGGCCGGCGACGCCGATGACGACGAGTCGGATGACGGCGACTCCGACGACGAGTCGGACGACGACGACTCGGACGACGACCCCGACGACGATGATGACGACTTCGACGAGGACGACGACGAGTCGGACGACGAGGACGCGGACGACGACGAGGTCGAACTGCTCGGAGACGCCGGCGACGACGAGTTCGACGGGATCGACATCGAGGAGGCGGCCGAGGCCGCCGGGCTCGAGGGCGACGACGATGCTGACTCGGACGACGATGCTGACGCCGACGACGACGATGCCGATCGCGCCGAGGGCACCCGCTAGAGCGAGCGCCCCCGCGCCTGCCTGCTACGCGGTCAGCTCGCCGACGACGAACTCGATCGACCGGATCAGCTGCCGCACGTCGTCGGGCTCGATCGCCGTGAACGTCGCGACGCGCAGCTGATTGCGGCCGAGCTTCCGGTACGGCTCGGTGTCGACGATCCCGTTGGCGCGGAGCGTCTTGGCGACGGCGGCCGCATCGATGTGGTCGGCGAAGTCGATGGTCGCGACGACCTGCGAGCGGTGGCTCGGGTCGACGACGAACGGGGTGGCGTACTCCGAGGCCGTGGCCCAGTCGTAGAGGGCGCTCGAGGACTCCTTCGTGCGGGCGTCGGCCCAGGCGAGGCCGCCGTTGCCGTTGATCCAGTCGACCTGGTCCTCCATCAGGAGCAGCGTCGCGAGAGCGGGGGTGTTCAGCGTCTGGTTCAGGCGCGAGTTGTCGACTGCGTTCTTCAGGCTCAGGAACTCGGGGATGTAGCGGCCCGAGGCGGCGATCCGCTCGACGCGCTCCAGCGCGGCGGGCGACATCAGCGCGAACCAGAGGCCGCCGTCGGAGGCGAAGTTCTTCTGCGGGGCGAAGTAGTAGACGTCGGCCTCGGTGGCGTCGAAGGCCGCGCCCCCCGCAGCACTGGTGGCGTCGATGACCGTGAGGGATCCTGCGTCGCCTGCCACCCGCTTCACCGGGGCCATGACGCCGGTGGACGTCTCGTTGTGCGGCCAGGCGTAGACGTCGACGCCCTCGACGACCTCGACCTCGGCCCGGGAGCCGCCCTCGGCGGTGATGACGCGGGGCGCCTCGAGCCAGGGGGCGCCGGCGGCCTTGGCGAACTTCGAGCCGAACTCGCCGAACGAGAGGTTCTCGGCGCGCTTCTCGATGAGGCCGAACGCGGCGGCGTCCCAGAACGCGGTCGAACCGCCGTCGCCCAGGATCACCTCGTAGCCGTCGGGCAGGTCGAACAGGGTGCCGAGACCGGTGCGCACGCGGCCCACGAGGTCTTTCACGGGAGCCTGGCGGTGACTCGTGCCGAGGATCGCCGCGCCGCCGGTGACGAGGTGCTCGAGCTGCGCTCCGCGGATCTTGGAGGGGCCGCAGCCGAAGCGCCCGTCGGTGGGGAGGAGGTCTGTGGGAAGGGTGATGTCCGCCATGGGTCCGATGCTAGCGAGACGCCGGAGGGGCCAGGCGGCGTTCAGACGACCCCCAGGTGATCCGGCCCAAAGCCCCGCACCGGTAGGATTCGGTGGAAAGCGCACAGTTCGCCGGGGCGCTGTACCGGGAGGCACCGTTGACCGATCTCGTAGACACCACCGAGATGTACCTTCGCACGATCCTCGATCTCGAAGAGGAGAACATCGTGCCCCTCCGGGCCAGGATCTCCGAGAGGCTCGGTCACTCGGGCCCCACCGTCTCGCAGACCATCGCCCGCATGGAGCGCGACGGCCTCGTCGTCGTCTCCGGCGACCGCCACCTCGAGCTGACCACCGCCGGCCGCACCAAGGCGACGCATGTGATCCGCAAGCACCGTCTCGCGGAGCGCCTCCTGGCCGACGTGATCGGCCTCGACTGGGCCCTCGTCCACGAGGAGGCCTGCCGCTGGGAGCACGTCATGAGCGAGCAGGTCGAGCGCCGTCTGCTCGAGATGCTCGACCACCCGACGGAGTCGCCCTACGGCAACCCGATCCCGGGGCTCGACGAGCTCGGCGACATGCCCGCCGGCCGCTTCATGGACGGTGTCGTGTCGATCGTCGACGTCGCGGCGCAGAATCCCAGCGGAAAGTCAGGAACGATCCGCCGGCTGGCGGAGCCCGTCCAGTTCGAACCCGAGTTCCTGCAGCAGCTCCACGACAACGGGGTACAGCCCGGCAACGTCGCCACGATCGCTGCGGCGGGCTCGTATGTCTCGGTCCGGGTGGAGGGGTACGACGACGCGATCGAGCTCTCCAGCGACGTCGCGGCGCACATCTACCTCTCTGTCTGAGATCGTTCAGGCGCCTTTACCTTTTCGTTACAAACATCCTCCTTCAGGATGACATGGGGGTCGTACTCCGGTACGCTCGCCAAGTCCGAACAACCACAGAAGCCGGTTGCCGGGCCCGTGGCAAGACGTCTCATTCCCCATCTCTTGCTGTGAGTCGTTGATCCGACGAACGGGATGGGGCAGGCGGCTGGGCCTTTGGGTCCAGACGTGTGTCGAGGCGCAGGAGAGACCCACTCTTGACCAACGGCATCATCCCGACCTCCAGCACGAGCACGCTCGTCGCCCGCCGGTCGACACCCCGCACCGATCCGATCCGCACGGGTCCCATCGACACCGTGACGACCTCGGTCGCTGTTCCGGCCACACGCCGCGCAGCCCGCGACGCCGACCGGGCCCAGGTCAAGGCCGCTCGTCCCGGCGCGAAGAAGACCGCCGTCTCGGTCGTCGTCATGACGCTGACCGCCGGTCTCATCGGCACGATGGCCCTCCCCGCCTTCGCGCTCAACCCGAGCTCCTCGTCGAACGGCTCGTCGTCGGCCACCGCCGCGCTCAACTCGGTCCGCGCCAACGGCGCCCAGTCGGTCGCCGTCGGCGGCTCCGTCGCCGACGCCAGCGTCGCCCGTGACGACTACACCACGACCCTCCCGGTCGTGAAGAAGGTCGTCACCCCCACAACGACGACCGCCTCGACGCTCACCGCCTCGCAGTCGGCCGCGGCCACCACCGCCCGCGCCAGCTTCGCCGCGAGCACCGCGTACTCCGGCAAGACCGCGTCCGACTACCTGGCCGACCCGTCGCATCCTGCGTTCAGCCTCGCCGCCGTCTACCAGACGGCTCTGAAGTACGTCGGCACCCCCTACGTCTTCGGCGGCGCCACACCGTCGGGCTTCGACTGCTCCGGCTTCGTCATGTACGTCTACGCGCAGTACGGCATCTCGCTGGCGCACTCCGTGCCGCTGCAGTCCGCCGCCGGCACCACGATCTCGCAGGCCGACGCCGAGCCCGGCGACATCGTCGTGCTGAACAACGGCTCGCACGACGGCTTCTACGCCGGCAACGGGATGATCCTCGACGCGCCCAAGCCCGGTGGCCGCGTCAGCGTCCGCCCGCTCTGGACCTCCGACGTGCACTTCGTGCGATTCGGCATCAAGTAGCCCGCTGATCCTGCGCGCTTCACAGCGCTCGCCGACGGCCCTCCCCGACTCCCGGGGAGGGCCGTCGTCGTTCGTGAACGTCCTGTAAACCGTTACGCGCGGGTGTGGCCGATGTCGGCGGCGTGACGTAATCTGAGCCCACGCAGTCAGACGAACGACCAGGAGATCCGTTGAGCCACTCAGACGCCGCCCGCACCATGGGTACGCTGCTGAGCTGTGCCATACAGACTACGCGCCAAAGCGTGCACCATTCGGGTGTGCGCTCCAGCGCCCACGACTGAGCACCGTCACGCACCGTGACGGTGCTTTTTTCGTGGAGCACCCCCTGAGCGCCAGCCCTGCTGCCGAGATCGAATACCCGGAAGCCGTCCGGGTCTCTTCGAAAGGGAACCAATGCGTCGTCTCTCCACGGGCACTCCCGGAGTGCTCACCAGCCCCCTGATCCGCTGCGCTCTGCCCGGCCGCGAGGTGTCGGCATGAGCCGCACGCTCGTCCTGAACGCCAGCTACGAGCCGATCGCCGTGGTCGCCTCGCGCCGCGCGCTCCTGCTCGTGATAAACGGGAAGGCGTCGATCCTGTCCGAGAGCGACCGGATCGTGCACAGCGTGACCGAGTCGCTGGTCGAGCCGGACGTCATCCTGCTCCGACAGTTCATCAGGATCCCGAGGCGGTCGATCCCGCTCACGCGCCGGGCGGTCCTCGAGATGTACGACTACACCTGCGCGTACTGCTTCAAGCACGGGAACACGCTCGACCACGTCGTGCCCCGTGCCCGAGGCGGCACGAACACGTGGGGGAACGTCGTCGTGGCCTGCACGAAGTGCAACAACAAGAAGGCCGACAAGCTGCTCAGCGAGCTCGGCTGGAAGCTGCCCTTCGAGCTGCGCGAGCCCGCGCCGAACCTCGCCACGCTGATCAGTCAGCGCTGGAAGGAGCCGAGCTGGGCCGAGTTCACCGAGCCGTGGCGCAACCACCCGCTCGAGCTCGCGGGCTGAACCGGGGCCGCGGCGGCGCTCCTGCTGGCCGTAAAGCGCCACCCCGGCGCAGAATCCTGATCCTTCTCTGAACGAACATGACGCCCCCGGGCGCGCTCCCGTCTGAATGGTGTGCGCCCGGTCGGGCGCAGCACCCCGGTCGCCGGGGTGCAGGCATCCCGTTCAGGAGAGAACCATGAGCAACCACAGCGCCGCCCCCAGCCCGTCCGCCGTCATCGGCACCCCGTCGACGTCGTCGAGGCCTGCCTCGACGACCCGCCCCACCGGGTCTGCCGCCGGGCACGCCGCTCAGGACGCCGAGGGCACCAACACGATCGCCGAGGGCGTCGTCGAGAAGGTCGCCGGCATCGCCGCCCGCGAGGTCCCCGGGGTCCACGACCTCGGAGGCGGCGCCGCCCGCGCCATCGGTGCCATCCGCAACGCCATCAACCAGCAGGACCGCGGCCAGGGCATCAAGGTCGAGGTCGGCGAGAAGCAGGTCGCCGCCGACATCGTCATCGTCGCCGAGTACCCCGTCGCCCTCCAGAAGCTCGCCGACAGCGTCCGCGCCGCCGTCACCGACGCCATCTCCACCGTCGTCGGCATGGAGGTCACCGAGGTCAACGTGACCATCTCCGACGTCCACATCCCCTCGGACGACAACGACGCGGACGAGTCGACCGCGCGCGTCGAGTGACCGACCGCCAGGCCACGGCGGGCGAGTCGGCAGGCGCTCAGGGATTCGGCGCGGGCATCGCGCAGAAGGCCCTCGAGCCTCTTCTCCGCGCGGTCCGCGACGAGATCGGGGCGGCGAAGTCGGAGATCGGCGATCGCGTCACCGGTGCGAAGCGGGGCGTGATCCTGGCCGTCGTCGGCGGAGTCCTCGCCCTCGTGGCCCTCGGCCTCCTCGCGGCCCTGATCGTCGCCCTCCTGGCCCTCTCGCTGACGATGTGGGCGTCGCTCGCCGTGACGCTCCTCGTCTTCGCCGTGGCGGCCGCGATCCTGCTGTCCGTCGGCATCCGCAGCATCGGCCGAGGCGTGCCGCCCCTCCCCAGAGACACCCTCACGAAAGCGACATCCCATGAACACTGATCGTCCGGTCAGCCGCTCCACCGCTGAGCAGCGGAAGCAGGAGGCGCAGACCTACCCCACCAGCTCGAGGCTCCTCGCGGAGGTCTTCGGCACCTTCCTGCTCGTCTTCGGAGGAGTGGGCACCGCCGTCTTCGCGTCGGCGTTCCCGACCCAGCAGAACACGCTCGGAGTCGGGTTCCTCGGCGTCGCCCTCGCCTTCGGCCTCACCGTCATGGCGGGCATCTACACCGTCGGCCACATCTCGGGCGGCCACTTCAACCCGGCCGTCACCGTCGGCCTCGCCGTCGCCGGACGCACCGAGTGGCGCCACGTGCCCGGCTACATCGTCGCGCAGCTCGTCGGCGGCATCATCGCCTCGAGCGCGCTGACCGTCATCGCCCGCAGCGGCCCGGTCGGCTACCTCGCGAAGGCGGAGTCGAGCGGGTTCGCGTCGAACGGCTTCGGCAGCGCCTCACCCGGCGGCTTCGGGATCGGTGCGGTCGTGCTGACCGAGATCATCCTGACCGGCGTCTTCGTCACCGTGATCCTGTCGATCACGGCCAAGGCCGAGTACAAGGCGGTCGCCGGCCTCGGGATCGGCCTCACGCTGACCCTCATCCACCTGATCAGCATCCCGGTCAGCAACACCTCCGTGAACCCGGCGCGCTCCATCGCGACCGCGCTCTACGGCGGGCCGACCGCGCTCGCGCAGGTGTGGGTCTTCATCGTCGCGCCCCTCGTCGGTGCTGCGATCGCCGGCATCCTGCACCGCCAGCTCTCCCGGACGAGGGCGCTCACGCTCTCGGTCGAGACCGCCGCCACCCGCTAGACCACGTCCACCCGCTAGACCACGTCCACCCGCTAGACCACCTCAGAGAGAAGATCGCCATGCGAAACAAGATCATCGTCGTCGGCCTCATCGCCGCTGTCATCTACTACCGTGGAGCCCGCTCCCACCGCCCGGTGAAGTCGAAGGGCAAGCAGCCCGAGACGCTGCGCGCCCAGGCCGAGCGGCTCTGGAAGGACCCGAAGACCACCAAGGCCCGCAAGAAGCTCGTCAAGAACCTCACCGCCAAGGCGCAGGATCTCGCGTCGCGTCGCGGCTGACCCTCCCCTCCCCGTTCCTGATCGGAAAGGCAACCACCATGAAGATCCTGCTCATCGTCCTCTGCTTCTTCTTCCCGTTCGTCGCGGTGCTGATCAAGGAGGGCCCGAACCTGCACGTGCTGTGGGCTTTCCTGCTGCAGCTGCTCGGGCACGTGCCCGGCGTGATCTACGGCATCTACCGCGTCACCCGCGACTGATTCGCCCCGGCCAGCACTTTCGGTAGGCTGGTCGGGTCAGCCTCTGTAGCTCAATGGAAGAGCAGTTCCGTCCTAAGGAAAGGGTTGGGGGTTCGAGTCCCTCCAGGGGCACTACTCGGCGTGGGGCAGCGCGTCACGTGTGACGCAGGGCGTCGCGGTACGGCGCGACGCGGTGTTCGTGGGGAGACGCGGCGCGAGGTCCTGCTGGCGCTGCTGTCGCCGCCGTGGTTCGCCGAATGGCGCCGTCTATCGGCGGAGGCACCGCGCCGCGGCGCGGTGCCGTGGCCGAGAAGCGGCGCAGACGAGCACGGCACCGGGCTACTTCGCCTTGCCCGGGCCCTTCGTCTTGCCGGGGCCGTTGCCCTTGTCGGGGCCGTTGCCGTTGCCGTTGCCCTTGCCGCTGTTTCCGGGCGCCGTGGGGGCAGCGGGTTGGGTGACCTCGGCTGGGGGAGTAACGACGGGCGGGGCGGTGACGGCCGGTGTGCTCGGGGAGTCGTCAGGCGACTCCGAGGGCGACGGGGTGCTCGGAGCGTTCGGCGTGGTCGCAGCAGGAGCAGGTTGCGCCGTGGTTCTCGGCACGGGAGCGGTGCTCGTGGCCGGGCTCGTCGGAGCAGGCGAGGAGCCGCCGAGGTTGAAACCGTCGGTCAGGGCGAAGGCAACCAGGACGATGGCTGCCAGGACGAGGGCGGCGATGACGAGGATCCACGCGGTGCGGCGGCCGCGACGGCGGTCGGGAGCCTCGGCGGCGCGAGGTGACACGGACGCCTGCGGCGGGAGGGCGCGGGTGGGGGCGTCCGAGGCCGCGGCGCCGGCGGAGGCGGGCAGGACGCGGGTGGGCTGATCCTGCGCGCCCGTCGCCGGGAACGCGACCGTCGGGGCATCGGCAGCAGCAGCCCCGGCGGCACCGCCAGCAGCAGCCGCAGCACCCGCAGCACCCGCGGCAGCGCCGGCGCCAGGCAGCGCGACAGTGGCGTCGTCATCCCCGCCCGCAGCCGGCGCCTCGCCGGTCAGCGCGACAGCCCGCTCGAGCACCTCGCGCGCGGTCGGCCTCTCGGCTGGGTCGCGCGCGGTCATGGCGGTCAGCAGCGACTTGTACCCGTAGCCGAGCGAGCCGGGCACGTCGGGGTCGCGGTTGAGGCGGGCCATGAGCGACTCGATCATCGGCCCCTGGAACTCGCGGACGCCGGTGGCCGCCTCGAGCAGCACGAGGCCGAGGGAGTAGATGTCGCTCGCGGTGCCGACGCGCTCGCCGAGGGCCTGCTCGGGGCTGAGGTAGGCGGCTGTCCCGATGACGGCGCCGGTCACGGTCATTCGCGTAGAGTCCACGAGCGAGGCGATGCCGAAGTCGGCCAGCTTGGCCGAGAACTCCCGGCCGGGAATGAGCGACGGCGCCAGCAGGATGTTGCCCGGCTTGATGTCGCGGTGCACGATCCCGGCGGTGTGGACGACGTGCAGCGCCTCGGCCAGGTCGACCACCATGCGGTCGAGGTCGGGGCGCAGGATCGGGCCCTCCCCGAGGCGCGCGGCGAGCGTCGGCCCGTCGACGATCTCCATCACGAGGTAGGTGCGCTCCTCGCCGTCGATGCGCGCGACCTCGGCGTCGTACAGCGTGACGAGGGTGTGGTGGCTCAGCGAGGCGAGGAGGGCGACCTCCGACTTCTCGCGACGGACGAGCGCAGGATCGCTGCTCTGCGAACCGAGCACCTTCACGGCGACCTGCCGCCCGAGCACGAGGTCGCGCGCCCGGTAGACCGTCGACATGCCGCCGCGGCCGAGGACCTCGCCGAGCTCGTAGCGGCCGGCGATCACCGTCGGCGGAGCAGCGCTCTCGGCGCCATCGCCCCCGGGCTGTCGATCGTCGCTCACCTGACTCCTTGCAATTCCTCTCAGGTTACCGAGGATCGGGCGGGAGGGGCCGCGGTTGCGCGGGGCGCGGGCGGCGTCGGCGGGGTAGGGCGGCAGCGGCACCGCGCCGCGGCGGGGTGCCTGCGCCGTCCTGTGGCGCCGATGCCGGCAGCTCGCTTCGCACCGCGACCCCCGAGCTTGTCAACCGGTCCGGCCGAGAAGGGGCAGAGCGCGCAGGATCGGCGTCGACTGAACCGGGCTCGCGCTGGGCGGGCCCGTGAATGGAAGGACCACGACATGGGACTCATGGATCAGGCCAAGCACGCCGCGAGCAGCGACAAGGGCGAGCAGGCCACCGACAAGGGCATCGACAAGGCGGAGGACGTCGCATCCGACAAGACCGGCGGGAAGTTCGACGACAAGATCGACAAGGCCGGCGACGCCGCCGACACGAAGATCGGCGACTAGGGGCAGATCCTGCGCCCAGAAGGGCCCGCCGCCACGGTGACGTGACGGCGGGCCCTTCGCTCTGCCGAGCGCTCTGCTACTTCGTGACGCGCAGCTTCACGACCGCGCTGCGGTCGCTCTGCACGCCGTGCAGGGTCACTGCCACGTCGCCGGTCGCAGCGGGCGCCGTGTAGCGGATCGCGACGGTGCCGTCGATGACGTCGAAGGTGCCGAGGTCCGTCGATCCTGCGGTCGCCGTCACCTGGCGGTCGCCGCCGAAGCGGGTCCCGGTCACGGTGATCTTCTCGGACGGACGCGGGCGGGTGTCGTTCGCGGTGGCGCGAGCCGAGGCGCTGAAGCGGTCGGTGTCGCGGTCGAGGCGGAGCGAGCGGGCCATCGTGAAGAAGGTGTCGGTCTGGTCGCTCAGGCCCACCACATTGGCGGCGCCGGGGCCGTAGGCCGCGATGCGGACCTGCGTGCCGGTGTGCTGCTGCGAACCGCCGGCCGCGGCTGTGCCGTAGGCGACCTTCATGGTCGTGCCGTCCGCGGTGGTGAGCGCGGTGCTCAGGGTCGCGGGAGGCGTGTTGTCGACGATCTGGCTCGAGTGGGCGTGGTCGGCGGTGGCGATGACGAGGGTGTTGCCGTCCTTCTTGGCGAAGGCGAGCGCGGCCTGGATGGCCTCGTCGAAGTCGAGCGTCTCACCGATCTGACCGCAGGCGTTCGCGGCGTGATCCTGCTTGTCGATCGAGGCGCCCTCGACCTGCAGGAAGAAGCCCTTGCCGTTCTTCGGCTTGTTCAGGAGCGAGATGGCCTTGTTGGTGAGGCTCGACAGGCTCAGGTCGGTGCTCAGACGGTCGGGGTTCGCCGTGCAGGTCACCGGGGCGGCGTTCGCACCGCCGACGGTGGCGACGGTCGGTGCGTAGCGGGTCGGGAAGTTGCCCGGCGTGAAGAGGCCGAGGACCGGCTTCTTCTGGTCGGCGGTCTTCACGGCCTTGAGGGCGGCTGCGTCCTGGACGACCTGGTAGCCGCGCGAGGAGGCCTGGTCGAACAGGGTCTGACCCGCGTACTGGCCGGCCTTCGCGGTCTGGCCGAAGCTGGTCTGGCCGCCGCCGAGGGTTACGTCGGGGCGGGTGTTCAGCAGCTGCTCGCTGATCGAGCCGAGGCCGCCGAGGGCCAGCGCGTCGGTGCCGCAGGCGGCGGTGTCGGGGCCGTAGCAGCCGCGGTCCTTCACGTGCGCGACCTGGACGGCGGGCGTCGCATCCTGGATCTCGGCGGTCGAGACGTCGCCGGTGCGCAGGCCGTTGGCCTTGGCGATCTCGGTGAGGGTCGCCTGCGGGGTGCCGTCGATGTCGACCGAGATGGCGCCGTCGTACGTCTTGGTGCCGGTCGACCAGCCGCTGCCGGACGCCGCGGAGTCGGTGACGTAGTCGGGCTTGCCCTTGTTCGCGCCGTCCTTGTAGAGCGAGTAGGTGGTGTACGAGCCGGTGAGCGGCAGGGCGTCGAGGCCGGGCAGGCGGCCGGCGGCGCCGTAGGCGTAGTTGCGCGCGACGGTGATCTCGGAGTCGCCCATGCCGTCGCCGAGCAGGAATATGACGTTCTTGGCGGTGGAGTTCTTGATGGCGGCGCGGACGTCGCCGGTCTGGTCGCCGACGTGGCGCGCGGCGCCGCCGTTCTGCGAGAGGGCGACTCCGGCGCCGGCGAAGGCGGCCCCGGGGAGCAGGACGGCGGCGGTCACGATGCCGACGCCGATGGTCACGATGCGGCGGCGCCCACGGGCGCTGGTTGTTGCAGCTGTTTTCACTTCAGTCTCCTGATCGGGATGCCCCCTCTCTGGGGCACACGTCCAGCCTCGACTAGAAGAAGTGATAGGAGATGAACGGTCCGCGCACAGGGGGCGAACTTCGGGTTGACTGCGGACCGGGCGGCGTCCAGGCGCCAGACGTCGCCGGTCAGACCTCGGGCGGGGCCGCGTCGAGCCCGGCCGCGTCGAGCCCGGCCGCGTCGGTCGGGTCGGGCAGCAGCCCGTCGGGGATGAGGGAGTCGGAGACCACGAGGTTGCCGGTCCACTCGAGCGGGAACTGGTCGCTCGACAGGATCCCCGAGACGATCGCCAGCCCGATCAGCGCAGGGAGCGTCGGTGTGCGGAGCCGCATCTGGAGCTGACCGACGTGGTACGACACGGTCGCCGGACTGATCGCGAGCTTCTCGGCGAGCACCCGGTAGGTGTTGCCCCGGCCGATGCCCTCCAGGATCTGGGCCTGCCGACGCGAGAGCTTCACGCCGTCGCCCGTCGATCTCGCCATGAACGCATCATAGGTCGCCGAGGTGTCCGTCGTGGTGGAGTCGCGCGCATCCTGTCGGCGGGGAGGTGTACCGTCAGGACGTCGACCACGGAGCCCCTCACCAGGCTCCCGGTCGCAGAGAACGACCACCACGGGGTGCCCCGAAAGCGCCCCCGTCACGGCCCGGCGATGAAGCCCGGCCGCGGCGTCCACGCGAGACCCGCGACGGCGACGAAGCCGCTGCGGCAGAGAGAAGTCGCAATGCCCACCATCACCACCAGCGGCAGGATCATCGCCGCCCGCCTCGCCACCGTCACCGCCCTCGACCGCGCCGTGCACCTGCCCGCCGCCGACCGGGCGCAGCTGCACCTCCGGCTGCTCAACGTCTCGAGCGCCGCGTCGGAGCACCGCCTCACGGAGGCCGAGGCGGTCGCGGCCTTCGATGCGATCCGGGAGCGGCTGGCGCCCGCGGTCTGAGCGGCTCGCGCCTGCGGTCTGAGGGGCGCGCTGAGGACGGGTGCGGCGGCGCCGGCGACTCGGGTCAGTGCAGGACGCCGCGCTCGATCCTGCTGTCGACGTGATCGACGATCGCGAAGGCGATCGGCTCGGCGAGAGGACCCGGGCGCGACTCCGACCAGTTCGCCTCGAAGCGGCTGCGGAACCCGGTGGTCCAGGGCTGCGGCTGCCCGTCGGAGCGCTGAGCCCACCGCCAGAGGAGCTGTCCGCGCCGGTTGACCTCGACGTCGTGCGCGCCCGGGCCGACCGCGATCGGTGTCGGGCGGACGCAGACGAGCGGCGAGTCGATGCGGGGGCGCTCCTCGAGGCCCGGGATCGACGTGGTGAGCATCGAGTACGGCAGGGCGACGCCGCGCGAGGTGAGGGCGAAGATCTCGAGCGGCCAGCACGGGGCGACCGACTTGTAGACGCTGGCTCCCGAGGCTCCGCGCCCGACCATCACGGTCTCCACGGGCTCGATACCGCGGCGCCGGAGCTGGATGACGGTCTCGGCCAGCAGCGACTGGAACGCCCAGCCGCCGGCGACCTCGTCGGACTCCTCCGGCACGGCCTCGACGCCGCGCCGCGGCCTCGCGAACCGCTCGATCGCTTCGTCCAACTCGGTCATCGCACACCCTTCCGTGGGCCGACAACGCTACCGGCCCGTGCGGGCGCGGGCGGTGCGACCCGCGGGGGTGGGCGCCGGGATCGGCGCCGCGGGACGGCGTGGGCACCAGTCCGCGGACTGGTGCCCACGCCGACGCGACCCGCCGGAGCAGGGGAGCGAGAGGCTCTACCGCCCGAGCTCCTCCTGGATGACGGCGACGAACCGGTCGACGTCGTCCTCCGTCGTGTCGAAGGCCGCCATCCAGCGGACCTCGCCGCGGGCGCGGTCCCAGTCGTAGAAGCGGACGCGCTCGCGGATCCTGTCGGCCACCGCGTTGTCGAGAGTGGCGAACACGGCGTTGGCCTGCGTCTTCTGCGTGAAGCCGAGGCCCTGGAACCGCGACGACTCGAGCTTGTCGCGAAGTCTCGCCGCCATCGCGTTGGCGTGCTGCGCCGACCGCAGCCAGAGGTCGCCCTCGAGCAGCGCGATGAACTGCGCCGACACGAAGCGCATCTTCGAGGCGAGCTGCATGTTGAGCTTCCGGAGGTAGATCAGCCCGTCGACGGCCTCGGGGGTGAGCGCGAGCACCATCTCGCCGTAGAGGAGGCCGTTCTTCGTGCCGCCGAAGCTGACGACGTCGACGCCCGCGTCGGTGGTGAACTCCCGGAACGGCACGCCGAGGGCGGCTGCGGCGTTCGAGATGCGGGCGCCGTCCATGTGCAGCGTCATGCCGCGCGAGTGCACGTGGTCGGCGATCGCGCGGACCTCGGCCGGCGTGTAGAGCGTGCCGAGCTCGGTGGTCTGCGTGATGCTGACGGCGAGCGGCTGTGCCCGGTGCTCGTCGCCCCAGCCCCAGGCCTCCACGTCGATCAGGTCGGGGGTGAGCTTCCCGTCGGGCGTCGGGACGGTGAGCAGCTTGAGCCCTGAGATCCGCTCGGGAGCGCCGTTCTCGTCGGTGTGGATGTGCGCGGTGCTCGTGGCCACGACGGCGCCCCACCGAGGGAGCATCGAGGTCAGCGCGGTGACGTTGGCACCGGTGCCGTTGAAGACCGGGAAGGCCTCGGCGGTGTCGCCGAAGTGCCCCTTCACGACCTGCTGCAGGTGCTCGGTGTAGACGTCCTCGCCGTAGGCGATCTGGTGGCCGCCGTTCGCGTCCGCGATCGCCTCCAGGATCTCGGGATGCGTCCCCGCGTAGTTGTCGGAGGCGAATCCGCGCCAGGAGGCGTCGTGGAGTCGGGTCATCGGTCAGTGCCTTTCGTGGGCGGGGTGAGGTCGATGCGGGCGCCGTTCAGCTCTGCGGCGCTCCGCGACCAGAGGGGCAGGATCGCGTCGGCCAACGCGCCTGGGGAGGTCCCGTCGTCGCCGATCGCCTTCACGACGAGCGTGACGGCTGCGGCGCGACCGGCCTTGCGCCAGCCCGAGGCGAGCGCCTGCACCCACGCGTCGGCGGCCGACTTGACGGTGGCGTAGGCGGCGTTGCTCCAGGTGGGCTTCTCGGCGCTGGCGGAGCCGATCACGACGAGGCGCCCGTGCTCGGAGGAGGTCAGGTCGTCGTGGAAGGCGAGCGTCACGTGGCGGAGGGTCGTCAGGATCCTGCGCTCCAGCCACACGAAGTCGGCGTCGCCCTGCCCGCCGCGCCAGCCGCCGACCAGGTGGACCACCCCGTCGGCCGGGCCGAACTCGGCTCGGACGGCGTCGGCCAGGGCGCGGGCGGCCCCCTCGTCGGTGAGCTCGACGACGTGCCGGGACGACGCGTCGACGGACGAGAGCCGCTCGGCGTCGGTCCCGACGGCGACGACGAGGTGCCCGGCGGTCAGCAGCGCGCTGCAGACCGCCCGGCCCGCGTCGCCCGTCGCACCGGTGACGACGACGACGCTCATGCGGCGACGACGGCGGACTCGGCGCGCGGGGCGTCGAGGTCGGGCGTGCTGCCAGTGATCCCGGCCGTCGACTCGATGACCGTCGTCATCTTCTTCGAGAGCGCCTCGTAGAACATGCTGAGCGGGAACTCGTCGTCGAGGACGCGGTCGGTGTAGCCCTTCGGCGGGCCGTCGAGCGGCAGGTCGCGCTTCGCCCACGCGGAAGCCGGGTGCGGCGTGAGGGTCGCCGACACGAGGTCGTAGGCGGCGAGCCAGTGCGCGACCTTCGGGCGGTCGATCGACTTCCAGTAGAGCTCGTCGATCGCCGTGCCGAGGGCCACGATCACGTCGGGCACCTCGTCCCAGTCGATGGCGAGCCGCGTGTCGGTCCAGTGCAGGACGTGGTGCTGGTGCAGCCAGGCGAAGAGGAGCTGCCCGCCGACCCCGTCGTAGTTGCGCACCCGCGAGCCGGTGATCGCGAACCGGAAGATGCGGTCGAACAGGACCGCGTACTGCACGAGCTGCGCGCGCTCGCGGGTGAGGTCGTCGGTGTCGTCGCTCCGGGTCAGGCGGACGGCCTCGCGGTAGGCGGTCAGGTCGCAGCGGAGCTCCTCGAGCGAGTAGAGGAAGAACGGCATGCGCTGCTTGATCATGAACGGGTCGAAGGGGAGGTCGCCGCGCATGTGCGTGCGGTCGTGGATGAGGTCCCACATCACGAAGGTCTCCTCGGCCAGACGCTGGTCGTCGAGGAGCCTCGCGGCATCGGTCGGCAGCTCCAGCTTGGTGATCTCGGACGCCGCCCGGAGCACCCGCCGGAACCGCGCCGCCTCCCGGTCGGCGAAGATCGCCCCCCAGGTGAACGTCGGGATCTCGCGCATCGCGACGGACTCCGGGAACAGCACGGCAGAGTTCGTGTCGTAGCCGGACGTGAAGTCGACGAACCGGATCGGCACGAACAGGGCGTTCGAGTACTCGCCCGCCTCCAGCTCGGCGACGAACTCCGGCCAGATCACCTCGACGATCACGGCCTCGACGAGCCGCGACGTGCTGCCGTTCTGCGTGTACATGGGGAACACGACCAGGTGCCGCAGCCCGTCGACGCGGTCGCGCTGCGGGTGGAAGGCGACCAGCGAGTCGTGGAAGTCGGGCACCCCGAAGCCCGACCCGGCCCAGCGGTCGAAGTCGACGACGAGCCGCTCGAGGTACGCGCGGTCGTGCTCGAAGGCGGGGGTCAGGATCGCGATCGCCGACGTGATCCTGCGCACGAGGCTTGTCGCCTCGGCATGGGCTGCCTCGTCGGGCACGGCGCCGTCCTGAGCCTGCAGGCTCTGAAGCGCGATCGCGGCGGCCTTCAGGTCGAGCCACGCGGCGGAGGTGCGGGCGTCCTCGACGACCTCGGGTTCACCGATGATGGCGGGGCGCGTGACTCTCGCTGCCTGTGACATGGTTCGACCTCCGATCGCTGAATGAGAACTGCTTGGTTCCGGCCAGTATCGGGGAGGATCGCGCGTCGCACCATCACCCGCGCAAGGAGCTGCCGCAGGGCGCCGCCGTGACGCACGATTCGTGCGCGAGTCGCCGTTTTCATTCGCGCCACCGGGCGGGAGGCACTGCCGGTGCCTGCCAGCCGAGGCGCGGCGGTTGTTGACTGGACGGGTTCCCGTCGTCGAAGGAGAGACTCCATGCCCGCATCCACCTGGTTCATCACCGGCTGCTCGACCGGACTCGGGCGCTCGCTCGCCGAGGCCGTCCTGAAGCGGGGCGACCGCGCCGTCGTCACCGCGCGAGACGTCTCGAAGGTGCAGGATCTCGAGAGCGCCAACCCCGACACGGCGCTCGCGCTCGCGCTCGACGTCACCGACCCCGCCCAGATCACCCGCGCGGTCGAGGCGGCCATCGACCGCTTCGGCGAGGTGGACGTGCTCGTGAACAACGCCGGCTACGGCTACCGCGCAGCGGTCGAGGAGGGCGACCCGGCCGACGTGCAGGCCCTGTTCGACACGAACTTCTTCGGCGCCGTCGCCATGATCCGCGCCATCCTGCCCTCGATGCGGGGTCGGCGCTCCGGCACCATCGTCAACATCTCGTCGATCGGCGCCCGCATCTCGCCCGAGGGGTCGGGCTACTACGCGGCGACGAAGGCCGCGCTCGAGGCGATGACGGTGTCGCTCCGCAAGGAGGTCGCGCCGCTAGGGATCACTGCGTTCTCGGTCGAGCCGGGCGGCTTCCGTACCGACTTCGCCGGCCGCTCGCTCACCCAGTCGGCCGAGGCGATCGCCGACTACGCCGACACCGCCGGGAAGCGCCGCAAGGAGAACGACACCGCGCACGGCACGCAGGCCGGCGACCCCGACCGGGCCGCCGAGGCGATGATCGCCGTCGTCGAGAGCGGGCGCGCGCCGAGCATGCTCCTCCTCGGCGACGACGCCTTCGAGGGCTTCGGCACCGTGCTCGACACGATGCGCGACGAGCGCGCCGAGTGGGAGTCGACGAGCCGCAGCACCGGGTTCGACGCGCCCGCCGCCTGACCCGCTGGCGCGCTAGCGCGCCGCCGCACTGGCCCGCCGCCGCGCAACGTCTCGCGGACCCCGCACCCCGCCGCGGCAGGGTGCGCAGTCCGCGAGACGTTGCGCGGCGCAGGCTACTGGTTGTCGAGCGGCAGGCCGGGAGGGTTGATCTCGGACTTCGTCACGGCCTCGTTCGACAGGTGGTACGCCTTCAGCAGCTTCTCGTACTGGCCGTGCTCGATGAGGTAGTCGATCGCGTCGGCGAGCGGTTTCACGAGGCCGTTGCCCTTTTTGGTGGTGGCGGCGATGAGGCCCTGCAGAGACTCTCCTGCGCCCGAGAAGGTGCCTGCCGTCCGGGTCGGATTCGCCGACTTCGCACTCTGGGCGTTCTGGTACGCGATGCCGGGGTTGGGTCCGAAGAGCGCGTCGATCCTGCCCGAGTTCAACGCGAGGTAGGTCGAGTTCGTGTCGGGGTAGTACTTGACGGTCAGCTTCTTCCCGGCGGCCTCGAGCTTCTTCTGCCAGGTCAGCAGCAGCTTCTCCTGGTTGGTCCCGGAGCTGACGGCGACCGTCTTGCCGGCCAGGTTCTCGTAGTCGCCGTCGAACTCCCACGTGCTCGACCTCTTCACGGCGAACGCCAGATTGTCCTCCCGGTAGGAGGCGAAGTCGTACTTCTCCTTGCGCTGTTCGGTGTCGGTAATGTTCGACAGGCCGACGTCGGTCGCGCCGGTGTCGATGCCGACGAACAGGTTGTCCCACGTCGCCGCCTTCACCTCGGGCTTCAGGCCGAGGACTGCGGCCACCAGGCGGCCGAGGTCGGGCTCCGAGCCGGTCTGCGTCTCCTGGTCGGTCCCGAGGAACGACAGGGGCGGGAAGCCCGCTGGCAGGTTGCCGACGCCGATCGTGAGGGTGCCGGAGCTCTTCACGGAGGCGGGCAGCTCGGCGCGGATCGAGTCGACTGTCGGGACGGTGACGGTCGTCTCGGTGCCGGCCCCGTTGGTGGCCTTCGCGACCGTGACCGAGGTCGATCCTGCCTTCGCGCCGGTGTCGGCGTCGGCTCCGGTGGCGGAGGCTCCCGCGCAGCCGGCGAGGACTCCGACGAGGCCGAGGGCCACGAGTGCCGTGCCTGCGCGGCGGAGGGGACGGATGGTGATTCTGGGCATGGTTCTCCTAGGGAAGGGGGGCTGTGGGTGCTGGGGAGGGGCTCAGAGGACGCGGCCGAGGAACTCGCGCGTGCGGGGGTGCGTCGGCGCGTCGAGCACCTCGGCCGGGGTGCCCTGCTCGAGGATCACGCCCTCGTCGATGAACACGACGCGGTCGGCGACCTCGCGGGCGAAGCCGATCTCGTGCGTGACGACGACGAGGGTGGTGCCCGACCCGGCGAGGCCGGCGATGACCTTCAGGACCTCGCCCACGAGCTCGGGGTCGAGCGCCGAGGTCGGCTCGTCGAAGAGGACGACCTCGGGCTCCAGGACGAGCGCGCGGGCGATGGCCACCCGCTGCTGCTGCCCGCCCGAGAGCTGCCGGGGGTAGGCGGAGGCCTTCTCGGCGAGCCCGACGCGCTCGAGGAGGGCCCTCGCCTTCTGCGTCGTCTCGGCAGCATCGCGGCCGAGCGACAGGGGCGCCTCCGTGACGTTCTCGAGGATCGTCAGGTGCGGGAACAGGTTGAACGCCTGGAACACGAATCCGATCCGGGAGCGCTGGCGCAGGATCTCGCGCTCCGGCAGCTCGACCAGCTGGTCCCCGCGCCGCGGGTGGTGCCGCACCCGCACCCCGACCAGCTCGCCGCCGACCCGTACCGAGCCCTCGTCGAGGGGCTCCAGGTGGTTGATCGCGCGGAGGAGTGTCGACTTGCCGGAGCCGGACGGGCCCAGGATCACGGTGACGCTCCCGCGCTCGACGTCGAGGTCGATCCCGCGCAGGACGGGCCTGTCGCCGAACGACTTCGACGCGCCCCGGATCTCGAGTGCGGCGCTCATCGGACGCCCTCCAGAGGCCGCGACCCGGAACGCCCGGCGCACCCGCTGGAACGGCGTCAGCGGCACCTCCCGGGCGGCGCCCCGGGCGTAGAAGCGCTCGATGTAGAACTGCGCGATGCCGATGACGCTCGTGAAGACGAGGTACCAGATCGACGCGACGACCAGCAGCGGGATGATGTCGGTCGGGTAGGTGCTGCCGAGGTTCTGCACGACGCCGAAGAGGTCGAGGAGCGACACGTAGAACAGCAGCGACGACGCCTGCAGCAGCCCGACGATCTGGTTGACGAACGCGGGCACGATCGAGCGGAGCGCCTGGGGGAGCAGGATCCTCCGGAACCGGCGCCCCCGCGGGATTCCGAGCGACTTCGCCGCCTCGAGCTGCCCGGCGTCGACCGACAGGAGCCCGGCGCGGACGACCTCCGACGTGTACGCGATCTGCGCGAGGCTGAGCCCGACGACGCCGAGGGTGAGGTCGGACAGCACCGACACCGTCCTCACCTGGAACTGCGGTCCGAACGGGACGCCGATGCCGACGGTCGGGTAGAGGCTGCCCAGGTTGTACAGGAAGATCAGCACCAGGATCAGCGGCAGCGACCGGAACACCCAGACGTACACCCAGCTCAGGGACGAGAGCACTGGGTTCCTCGACAGGCGGGCGACCGCGACCAGGATGCCGCCGGCGAGACTCACGACGGCACTGATGGCGGTCGCGAGGAGTGTCAGCCGGAGCCCCTTGAGCACGGGCGGGCTGACGATCCAGGTGCCGACCTTCGGCCATTCCCAGGCGGGGTTGGTGAAGAGCGTCTGTCCGGCGTTCAGTACGAGCAGCAGGACGACCGCGGTCAGGATCCAGCGGGCGGGGTGCACGCGCCGATGCACGGAGCGCCCCGCGAGCACGGCGTCCTCGGGGGGCGCCGCCTCGGGAGCGAGGGCGCCGCCCGGCACGGTCGCGGTCGGCGCGCCGCCGGCACCGGCGGGATCTGCCCGCTCGGCGGATCGCGTTCTCAGGATGTTCGTCACCGTCGGTCTCCTCGGCATCGGAAGTGGTTGCCGTGGAGCCTGCCGTCTCGGCCGCGGCGGCGCAGATGTGTGACGACTTCTTTCACCCTGTGACACGGCCGGCGTCACGGGTTCGCGCGCCGTCGCCCCGGCGCCTAGCGTGGCCCGGGTGCGACCACCTGCTGACACCACACCGAGCCCGAGCCCGACGACCGGAGCGACCCCGTGAGCCACCACCTGCTCGTCGCTGCGGCCCTCGCCGCCGGAGGGCGGCACCCCGGTTCCGCGCCTCTCGCGGCCCCGGGCTCCCTCCGCACCTGGCGCGGGCTGATCGGAGGGGCCGAGACGGCGGGCATCGACCTCGTGACGCTCGACGACTCCTTCCTGCTGCGGGGTGGCGCGCACCTCGACGCCCTCCTGATCGCCTCAGCGATCGCCCCCGCGACCACGCGGATCGGCCTCGTGCCCGCGGTCATGACGGCGCACACCGAGCCGTTCCACGTCGCGACGGGGCTGCAGACGCTCGACCACGTGAGCCGCGGCCGCGCCGGCTGGCTCGTCTCCACCGGCGACGCCCGAGCCGAGGCGCCGCTCTTCGGCCGCCGCGACGCCTTGGCCCTCACCGACGCCGACCTCCTCGACGAGCTGGAGGACGCCGTCGTCCTCAGCCGCCTCCTCTGGGACAGCTGGGAGGACGACGCCGTCATCCGCGACGTCGCCACCGGCCGCTACCTCGATCGCGACCGCATCCATCCGGCGCGGTTCCACGGCAGGTTCTTCAGCGTCGAGGGCGCCTCGATCGTGCCGCGCTCGCCGCAGGGGCAGCTGCCCGTGGCGATCGAGGTCCGCACCCCCGCCGAGCTCGAGGCGGCGGCCCGCCACGCGGACGTCGTGTTCGTGAGTGCGCAGGACGTTGCGGGCGCGCTCTCGATCCTGCGCGAGATCCGCGACACAGAGAGACGCGTGGCCCGCGTCGGCGAGCCTCTCCGCGTCTTCACCGATCTCGCGGTGCTGCTCGAGGACACCGCAGGTGCGGCCACGTCGGCCCTCGAGCGCCTCGACGAGCACGCCGGCGCACCCCTGTCGGCCGAGATCCGGGTCGTCGCGGCGACCGCCGACGCCGTCGCGCAGGCGATCGGCTCGCTGCACGACCTCGGCTACGACGGGGTCCGGCTCCACCCCGCGCGCCTGCCCGACGACCTCGGCCGCATCGAGCGCGACCTGCTCCCGCTCCTGGCCGCAGCGGGTCACCATCAGCCGGCCGACGCGCCGACGTCGCTTCGCTCGCGCCTCCGACTGCCCCGTTCCGAGAACCGCTTCTCCGATTCGAGAGGAGTGCTCGCATGACCGCGAAGCGCCGGATCCACCTGGCCGCCCACATCCCGGGCGTCAACAACACGACCGTCTGGAGCGCGCCCGACGCGGGCAGCCAGATCGACTTCTCGTCGTTCGAGCACTTCGCGGCGAACGCGGAGCGCGGCCTGTTCGACTACCTGTTCCTGGCCGAGGGGCTGCGGCTCCGCGAGCACAAGGGGCGCCTGCACGACCTCGACGTCGCGGGTCGACCCGCCACGCTGTCGATCCTGAGCGCCCTCGCGGGCATCACGCGCGACATCGGACTCGTTGGGACGCTGAGCGCCACCTTCAACGAGCCGTTCGAGCTGGCGAAGCAGCTGGCGTCGCTCGACCACCTGAGCGGCGGGCGCGCCGGGTGGAACGTCGTCACCTCGTCGGACGCGTTCCACGGCGCCAACTTCCGGCGCGGCGGCTTCCTCGACTTCGCCGAGCGCTACGAGCGCGCGGCCGAGTTCGTCACCGTCGCCAAGGAGCTCTGGAACGCCGGCACCGACCGCCCGGTGTCGCACCACGGCAAGCACTTCGACGTCGAGGGGACCTTCCCGGTGCCGGTCAGCCCGCAGCGGCACCCCGTCGTGGTGCAGGCCGGCGACTCCGCCGACGGCCGCAGCTTCGCCGCGCAGCACGCCGAGGTGATCTTCTCCCGCCACAGCGAGTTCGGCGCGGCCAAGGCCTTCTACGACGACGTCAAGGGCCGGCTCGCAGGATGGGGGCGCGACGAGGACTCGCTGAAGATCCTGCCCGCGGCCACCTTCGTCGTCGGCGACAGCCCGAGAGATGCCGAGGAGAAGGCCCGTGAGACCGCTCTCGCTCAGGTGAGCCCGCAGACGGCGATCGCGTTCGTCGAGCAGATCTGGGGCCGGGACCTGTCCGAGTACGACCCGGACGGCCCCCTCCCCGACGTCGAGCCCGTCGTCGACGCGACCGTCACCCGGGGTCGCGTGCGACACGACGATCCTGCCGTGACGGCGCGAGCCTGGCGGGAGCGGGCCGACGCGGAGGGGCTCAGCATCCGCGAGCTCGTCATCGCCCTGTCCGGTCGGCACAGCCTCGTCGGCACCGCCTCGCAGATCGCCGACGAGATCGACCGCGCGGTGCAGGATCGGGCCACCGACGGCTTCGTCATCGTCGGCGCGACGAACCCGCACGGTCTCGACGAGTTCGTCGCGAGGGTCGTGCCGGAGCTGCAGGATCGCGGGAGCTACCGGACCGCGTACGACGAGGGCGCGATCCTGCGCGACACGCTCGATCTGCCGCCGCTCGTCGAGGGCGCGACCTCGCTCGCCCGGGACGGCGCTGCCGTCTGACGTGTCGCGGTCAGGCCGCGATGCCGGAGCCGACAGCCGCGAGGACGTCGTCGACGCGACCCGCGCGGAGGACAGCAGCGGGCGTGGAGCCGGAGAGCGCGTCGCTCGGCGTGACCAGCCAGACGGCATCGCGCCAGGCGTGCGCACCGACGGGGTCGAGCGCGCCGAGCACGACGTCGAGGCCGGGCAGAGGCTCGCCGTCGGAGTCGAACTGGAACTCGGGGTAGCCGACGGAGCCTGCGGGGGTCGGGAGCGCCAGGAGGACGCGCGCCGTCGTCATCCTGCGCAGGAGCTCTCGCGGGCAGCCGTATGCCAGCAGCAGGGTCGACGCGTCGACGAAGCGCCCGACCGGGTCGGCGCTCGCGGACGCCCCTCGCGAGCCCTCGCTCCGGCCCTCGCTGCTCCGGACCCCGTGCACCACCACGTCGCTCATTCGCCTGCCTCTCCCCACCCCCGACGCTAATCGCGCGCGTGCGAGGTCGACAGAGGCACAAGTGCCCTACTTCGTGCTCAGGATCACGGGCGCCGGGCGACCGCGCGTCGCACCGCACACCGCGCGCAGAACCTTTGCGCGCCGGAGCCGCCGAGGGCTAGGGTTGGTTTTGTCGCCTGTAACGCGACTTTCGACTGTCCATCAACAGAAGTCCTGCCCGGGTCGACGACGCTCCCGCTCCGAGCCGCTCAGGCACATGATCCAGGAGTCACCATGGCAACAGAGACATCCGTTCAGCTCTACACGGTGAGGGATGCGATCGCTGCCGATCTCTCCGGTGCCGTGGCGCGCGTGGCCGAGATCGGCTTCACGAACGTCGAACCGTACGCGTTCGTCGAGCAGGCCGACGCCTACGCCCGCGCACTCGCCGCCAGCGGCCTCAAGGCGCCGTCGGGTCACGCCGCCGTGATCGACGCCGCCGACGCCGCTCCGATCTTCGACGCCGCGAACACCCTCGGCATCGAGACGGTCATCGACCCGTTCATCCCGTCCGACCGCTGGCAGACCGCCGACGACGCCGCGAGGATCGCGGAGCGCGTCAACGAGCTCGCCGTCCAGGCGAAGGCCGCAGGCCTGCGCTTCGGGTACCACAACCACCAGTGGGAGTTCGGCAACAAGGTCGACGGCCGGTCGATCTACCACCTGTTCGTCGAGGCCCTCGACCCCGAGGTCGTCCTCGAGCTCGACACCTTCTGGTCGACCGTCGGCGGCGCCGACACCGTCGCCCTCCTCACCGAGCTCGGTGACCGGGTGCAGTTCATCCACGTGAAGGACGGGAGGGTCCAGGGCGACATCGCGAACATCCTGCCCTCGTCCGAGAGCGCTCTCGAGGTGCCCGAGGAGCTCATGGCGGCGTTCAAGCTGCAGCTCCCCGCGGGCAGCGGCGACGTCGACGTCGCCGGCATCCTGCGGGCCGCTCCCCAGGCGCTCCGCGTCGTCGAGTTCGACGGCTACGAGGGCGACGTCTTCGAGGGCATCGCGACCTCGCTGGCCTGGCTGAAGGAGAACGACAAGTGAGCACCGGCAGAGTCGGCGTCGGCTTCATCGGCGCAGGGAACATCTCCACGCAGTACCTCGACAACCTGACGAAGTTCCACGACGTCGAGGTCCTGTTCATCGCCGACATCAACCTCGCGGCCGCCGAGGCCCAGGCGACCAAGTACGGCATCGCCGGCTTCGGCACGGTCGAGCAGCTGCTCGCGATGGACGAGGTCGAGATCGTCGTCAACCTCACCATCCCGGCCGTGCACGCGGAGGTCGGCCGCCAGGTCGTCGCCGCCGGCAAGAACGTCTGGAGCGAGAAGCCGCTGGCCCTGCAGGCCGACGACGCCGCCTCGCTCCTGGCCGACGCCGCGGCCGCCGGGCTGCGTGTCTCGTGCGCGCCCGACACGGTGCTCGGCGCCGGAATCCAGAGCGCGCTCCGGGCCATCGCCCGCGGCGACATCGGCGAGCCGCTCACCGCGACGACGCTGTTCCAGGTGCCCGGCCCCGAGTCCTGGCACCCCGGTCCGGAGTTCCTCTTCGCCAAGGGCGCCGGTCCGCTGTTCGACATGGGGCCGTACTACGTGACGACCCTCGTGCACGCGTTCGGCTCGGCCTCGCACGTGCAGGCCACGTCGTCGAAGTCGCACGACACCCGCACGATCGGCTCCGGACCCCGCGCCGGCACGGTCTTCCCGGTCGAGGTGCCGACGCACCACGCGGCGCTCATCTCGTTCGAGGGCGGGCAGTCGTCGCAGTCGACGTTCTCGTTCCAGCAGGCGCTGCCGCGCATGGGATTCGTCGAGATCAACGGCACCGAGGGCACGATCGTCCTGCCCGACCCGAACACCTTCGAGGGCGACTCGACGCTGTACCGCTTCGGCGAGTCCGAGCCGACCGTCCTCGCGGCGGAGGGCTCGACCTGGGGCCGCGGCACCGGCGTCGTCGACCTGGCCCGCTCGATCCGGGCCGGCGTGCCCGAGCGCGCGACCGGTGCGATCGCGTCGCACGTGCTCGACGTCCTGCTCGGCATCTCGGCCGCCGCCGAGTCGGGGGAGACCGTGCGCGTGAGCAGCCGCATCGAGAAGCCGACGCCGCTGTCGCCGGACTTCGACCCGGCCGCGGCGACGCTCTAGCGCGTCCTGCCTCGAACGCTCCCGGTCGCCCGCCCTCGTGCGGGCGGCCGGGGGCGTTCGCTGTGCCGGCGGGGGACGCCCTCGTGAACAAACGTGCGCGCACGACACCTGTCGGGGGATGTTCTGCGGGGAGACGCGTGCACGTTCGTTCAAATGCGTCTAGAGGGTGTGCAGGGGTCGCTAGATTCCAGGAGGCCGATCGATCCTGATCGCGCTGACCACGCATCGTCGCAGTGGCGGCGATGCACCACCTGACAACAACGGAGTTCAATCAGTGAGCGACTACGTCATCGCGCTCGACCAGGGCACGACCTCGACCCGAGCGATCATCTTCGATCACAGCGGCTCGATCGTCTCGACCGGGCAGCTCGAGCACAAGCAGATCTTCCCCCGCGCCGGCTGGGTCGAGCACGACCCGATCGAGATCTGGAACAACACGCGCGAGGTCATCGGCCAGGCCCTCTCGAAGGCCAACGTGACCCGCCACGACATCAAGGCCGTAGGCATCACGAACCAGCGCGAGACCGCGGTCGTCTGGGACAAGACCACCGGGCAGCCGGTCTACAACGCCATCGTGTGGCAGGACACCCGCACCCAGTCGATCGTCGACCGCCTCGCGGCCGACGGCGGCCTCGAGCGCTTCAAGCCCGTCGTGGGCCTCCCGCTCGCCACCTACTTCTCGGGCACGAAGATCGTCTGGATCCTCGAGAACGTCGAGGGCGCCCGCGAGAAGGCCGAGGCCGGCGACCTGCTGTTCGGCACCACCGACAGCTGGGTCCTCTGGAACCTCACCGGCGGCGTGAACGGCGGCGTCCACGTCACCGACGTGACGAACGCCTCGCGCACCCTGTTCATGGACCTCGAGACGCTGTCCTGGCGCGACGACATCCTGGAGGTCTTCGGCGTCCCGGCCTCGATGCTCCCCGAGATCAAGTCGTCCTCCGAGGTGTACGGCACCGTCTCCGACAACTCGCTCCTCCGCGAGGTGCCCATCGCCGGCATCCTGGGCGACCAGCAGGCCGCGACCTTCGGCCAGGCCGCGTTCGACCAGGGCGAGTCGAAGAACACCTACGGCACCGGCAACTTCCTGATCTTCAACACCGGCGAGGAGATCGTCCACTCGAAGAACGGCCTCCTCACCACCGTCGGCTACAAGCTCGGCGACAAGGCCCCGCACTACGCGCTCGAGGGCTCGATCGCCGTCACGGGCTCGCTCATCCAGTGGCTCCGCGACAACCTCGGCATCATCGGCTCGGCCCCCGAGGTCGAGACGCTCGCCACCACGGTCGAGGACAACGGCGGCGTCTACTTCGTGCCTGCCTTCTCCGGCCTCTTCGCTCCGTACTGGCGCTCCGACGCCCGCGGCGCTCTGGTCGGCCTCACCCGCTTCGTCAACAAGGGCCACATCGCCCGCGCCGCCCTCGAGGCGACCGCGTTCCAGACCCGCGAGGTGCTGGACGCCGTCAACGCCGACTCCGGCGTCGAGCTGACCGAGCTCAAGGTCGACGGCGGCATGACCGGCAACGACGCTCTGATGCAGTTCCAGGCCGACATCCTGAACGTCCCGGTCGTCCGCCCGGTCGTCGCCGAGACCACCGCGCTCGGCGCCGCCTACGCTGCCGGCCTCGCCGTCGGCTTCTGGTCGGACCTCGGCGAGCTCCGCGCCAACTGGCAGGAGTCGAAGCGCTGGGAGCCGAACCTCGACGTGATCGAGCGCGAGCGCCAGCTGCGGCTCTGGAAGAAAGCCGTCACCAAGACGTTCGACTGGGTCGACGGGGACGTGCTCTGATGGCGTCGGTGTTCGCACTCCGCAAGCCCTCGCAGCAGACCAGCGAGCTGGCCGGCATGGCCGACCCGCCCAAGGGCTCGACGCCGACCACGTTCGGCGAGCTCGTCGCCGAGACCCTGGGCTCGTTCATCATCGCGATCTTCGGCTTCGGCGTCGTCGCGCAGGTGACCGTCGGTGCAGGAGCCCTCGGTGGTCACGACAGCATCTCGTGGTCGTGGGGCCTCGGTGTCACCTTCGGCATCTTCGTGGCCGGCGCCATCTCGGGAGCCCACCTGAACCCGGCCGTGACGCTCGCCGTCGCGACCTACAAGGGCTTCCCGTGGGCGAAGGTCGGGCCGTACATCCTGGCGCAGCTCGTCGGCTGGTTCGTCGGCGCCCTGGTGATCTTCCTGAACTACATGAACTCCATCAAGGCGCTCGACCCGAACCTGTCGTTCAAGACGCAGGGGATCTTCTCGACGTCGCCCGGCAACGGCAACAACGCCCTCGACGTGCACCTGCCGCAGGCGTTCATGGACCAGGTGCTCGGCACCGCTGTGCTCGTGTTCCTGATCTTCGCGATCACCGACGTGCTCGGGGCCAACCCGACGCCGGCGGTCTCGGCGATCGCCGTCGGTCTGATCATCGTCGGCATCGGCTTCGCCCTCGGCACCAACGACGGCTACGCCATCAACCCGGCGCGCGACTTCGCGCCCCGCCTGATGGAGTGGATCGTCGGATACAAGGACGCCTGGCTCGACCAGCGCGGGAACGTGTTCTTCTGGGTGCCGATCCTCGGACCGCTCGTCGGCGGTCTCGTCGGCGGCGGGGTCTACCAGGCCACGATCGCGCGCACCCTGCCGACCACGGTGCCGTCGAAGTAGCACCGCACCGCCACGAGGGCGGGTGCCTGACGGCGCGGCGGGTCTGAGAAGACCTGCGGCTCCGGCGGGCACCCGCTCTCTCTCGGTCCGGCGCGGGTAGGGGTAGCCCTACCCGAAGACGGCGGGCACCCCCGTCGTGCCGATCCGCGCCCCTCCGTACCGTCGAGACATGGACGCACTCACCCAGATCATCGTCGCCGGCGCCTCGTCGCCCTTCGTGCTGCTCGCACTCTTCGTCCTGGTGGCGATCGACGGGTTCTTCCCGCCCGTGCCGAGCGAGACCCTCGTCGTCGCGCTCGCCTCCATCGGGTTCGCCTCCGGTGCGCCCGACCCGTGGCTCGTGCTGCTCGTGGCCGGGGCCGGCTCGTTCGTGGGCGACAACATCGCCTTCACCATCGGCAGGAGGCTCGGCCTCGACCGCTTCCGGTTCACGCGGGGGCCGCGAGCGGCCAAGCTGCTCGGGAGGGTCCAGGGGTCGCTGCTGAAGCGACCGGCCTCGCTGATCCTGACCGCCAGGTTCGTGCCGATCGGCCGGGTGGCCGTCAACGTGCTGGCAGGATCGAGCGCGTTCCCGAGGCGCCGCTTCGTGATCCTGAGCGGGATCTCGGCGGTCGCCTGGGCGGTGTACTCGGTCGTCATCGGGGTGCTCGCCGGAGCGTGGCTGCACGACCAGCCGCTGCTCGGAGCCGTGGTCGCCGCGTCCGGCGCCCTCGTCATCGGACTCCTCGTCGACCGCATCGCCCGAAGGACGCGCCGCGTGGCCGAACCCGAGGCCCCCGTCGAGCCGGCCCGGGCAAGGATGATGGCCCTGTGACCGAGACGCGCCTCCGCCCGGCCAGGGCCTACCTCCGCCGCTGGCGCCTGCTGCTGCCGGAGCTCGGGTTCCTCCTGGCGCTCCTCCCCGTCACGATCGTCTTCTCGGTGGTGCTCTGGACGGGCCTCGGACTCGGCATCGGGACCGCGGTGCTCTGGATCGGCCTCCCGACGACCGTCGGGACGCTCCTCCTCTCCCGGCGTCTCGGCGAGTTCGAGCTCGCCCGCCTCCGGGCCGCAGGACGCCCCGCCATCGAGACACCCGACTGGGGCGCGCGGCGATCCGGAGGCACGCTCTGGCGACGTCTCCTCGCCGTGATCGCCGACGGCCGCACCTGGAGCTACTGGGCCCACGGCGCCGTCATCGAGCTGGTCGTCGGGAGCGTCACCTGGTCGATCGCCCTGGCCTGGACCGCCGTCGCGCTCGCCGGGCCGACCTACTGGTTCTGGGGCCGCTCCGTCTCGCACGGCGGGACGGAGTCGTGGACGCACGTCGAGTCGCTCGGCTGGATCCCGGGCTACCGCCCCGAGACGACCCCCGACGGGCTCTTCGCGGGCGAGAGCGTCTACTACGGCGTCGTCGGCGGCGTGTTCCTCCTGACGCTCCCGCTGGTGGTGCACGGGCTGGTGCTGCTGCACGAGGTCGTGGCGCGGACGATGCTGGGGGAGGGGGCGTCCGCGATCCTGCGCCGGGAGATCGCCGACAGCGAGGAGGCCCGAGGGCTCGCGATCCTGGCTGAGGACGACGCCCTCCGCCGCCTCGAGCGCGACATCCACGACGGGCCGCAGCAGAGCCTCCTGCGGGTGCAGTTCGACCTCTCGAGCTCGCTCCGGGCGGTGTCGGGCGACGACGAGCGGCTCCGGCCCCTCCTCGAGAACGCGCTGGCGCTGACGAAGGACACCCTCGAGGAGCTCCGCGACCTCTCGCGCGGCATGGCTCCGCCGCTGCTGCAGGATCGCGGCCTCCCCTCCGCGATCCGCTCCCTCGCCGCCCGCAACCCCGTGCCGACCACCGTCTCGCTCGACCTGCCGGGCGACTCGGCTGCCGCTGCGACTCTCGAGCGGAGCGCGTACTTCATCGTGTCCGAGCTGCTCGCGAACGTCGCGAAGCACTCCGGGGCGGCGGCCGCCTCGGTGTCGCTCAGGATCGAGGCGGACAGCGGCCGGGACCTCCTGCCCGGGCGCCGCCCGGCGCTCGTGCTCGAGGTGGCCGACGACGGCTCGGGCGGCGCCGCACCGGTCGGCGGGCACGGGCTCGACGGGCTCCGCGCCCGGGTGGCAGGGCTCCGCGGGACCATGACGATCGAGAGTCCCCGCGGGGGCCCGACGCGCGTCGTGGTCACGCTGCCGCTCGGCGCGCCGGACGAGTGGGCGCCCGTACGCTGAGGCCATGAGCACCGCCGTCACCCGCGTCGCCCTCGCCGACGACTCCGTGCTGCTGCGGGAGGGCCTCGCGCGGCTCTTCCAGGAGGCCGGCTACGAGGTCGTCGCGACGTTCGGCGACGCGGAGTCGCTGGTCGCGAGCCTCGACGGGCCGGGCGCCGACGGGTCGGACGGGTCGGAGGCGCCGACCGCACCGGACCTCGTGGTGCTGGACATCAGGATGCCGCCGACGTTCCGCGACGAGGGGGTCCGGGCCGGGATCGCGATCAAGGCCGCTCATCCGGCGATCGGTGTCCTGCTGCTCAGCCAGTACGCGGAGGCCGAGTACGCCGCCGACCTGCTCGACACCGGGGCGTCCGGGGTCGGCTACCTCTTGAAAGACCGGGTGTCGTCGCTCGACGAGCTGCAGGATGCGGTCGACCGGATCGTCTCCGGAGGCACCGTGATCGACGAGCAGATCGTGCGCGAGCTGCTCGCCCGCCGGCACGACCCGCTCTCGACGCTCACGGCTCGGGAGGTGGAGGTGCTGTCGCTCATGGCGGAGGGGCGGACGAACCAGGGCATCGCGTCCGGCCTCCACCTGGCGGTGGCGTCGGTCGAGAAGCACACGACGTCGATCTTCCAGAAGCTCGGGCTCGACGACTCGGGGACGGCGCACCGGCGGGTGCTGGCCGTGCTGGCCTGGCTGCGGAAGGGCGCCTGAGGGCGTCCGGCCGGGTCGAGCCCGTGCCCCGCACGCACGAACGCCCGCCCCGACGAGGTCGGGACGGGCGCGTGCTGCTGCTGGACTACTGCGTTGCTGGACTACTGCGTTGCTGGACCGCTGTGCTGCTGACTACTGGGCGATCTGGGCGGTGATGGTGGCGGTTCCGACGAGGAGGCCGGCCTTGACGGCGTCGGTCTTGAAGGTGCTGTCGAGCAGCTTCGCGGCGTCGGCGGAGACGTGGACGGTGGTGCCGGTG